>NZ_JBPQTP010000128.1:0-18267 GCF_051386395.1 Micromonospora sp. URMC 106 | reverse complement strand
CGCCCGCCCCGCCTGCTGTCGTGAGGTGCCCGAGGAGCCTGGCCAGTTCGTCGAGGTTCGCGGCCCGAGCGGCCGCGACCGGAAGTGGGGGATTCGTCACGCCGCTGTGCGCAGATCGGTGCGGGCTCGGCTACCGATTTGCCGGCTGGCTACCCTCGGAACCGGACGGCGGCCGGTGGCCGCCATCGGTCCAGGGGAGGGGACGAGATGGCCGACCAGACACAGCCGTGGGCCGAGCGGACCGTCGAGGTGCCGCCGCAGCCCGGTGTCGGGGTGCCGCCGCAGCGGGACGCGTACCGGCGGGGGGTGGCCTCGGTTGGGCAGCCCCGGACTCCGCGCACCGAACCGTTCCCCGTCGTGGAGCAGGAGCCGACCGGCACGGGCTGGCCCGGGGAGCCGGCGCCGCGGCGGCCGCTGAGCTGGCACGTCGCGCAGCTCAAGCGCGGCGGCGAGTGGAGCGCCGCCGGCGCGCTCTTCGCGTTCGTCTGCTGGGGGATCTGGGCGATCTCCGGCGGGGGCGACCTGGCCGGGCCGCTGTTGATCTTCGTGCTCAGCCTGCTGGTGGCGGCCGGCCTCTTCGCGCTGGCCCGGCTGCTGGGCCGGGTGGTGCTGGAGCGGCAGTTGGGCCGGGTGCGGCGCAGCGCGCGGGGGGCACACCTGGTCACGGCGGTCTTCCTGACCGGCCTGGGCATCGCCTACCTGCAGCAGACCGAGTGGGTCGTGTCCGCCTGGAACTGGATCAGCGGGAACTGACCGCACGCCCGGGCGGGTCGGCTCCGCCGCCCGCCCGCGCGTCCGGTCGCGGGGTGTCGCGACCCCGGTCGTTCTCCACTCCACCAGGTCGGCGGCTGCTTACCCGGCCGGCCGCGGTTCATCCGCGCCCCGGCCGGGCTGACCTGCCGGTCAGTGCTTGCCGCCGTGGCCCTCCGCGTCCGCCTTCGGGGAGGCCACCCGGGCCGCCGGGTCCTCGACGCCCGGCTGTCCGCCGTCCGGCGCGACCATGCCGTCGTAGTTGTAGATCGTGCCGTCCTCGCCGTGCTGCTTCGTCGTACGGATGTAGCGGTGCATCATGCCGTCGATCTCCACCTCCACGAGGGCGTCGCCGCCCGCGTCGATGGTGCTGCCGTCCCGGGGTCCGCCGAGCAGGTATGCCTTCGTGTTCGTGTCCATGGGGCTGCGGTACCCGGGCCGTCCCACCGCAAAACGGACGTCACCCGCCCGGGGTCGCCGCCCGGCGCCGGTGGTATGACCGACGCGGGATGATCCGCGACATTGCCACCCATCGATAAACGTCCATAGGATCCCGCCATCGGTTGCCGGCGCGTCGACCCCCGCGCGCCGCGAAGGTTGGGGAGGCTCCCATGGTCCGTTGGCGCAGACTCGTCGGGCGGTTGGCCGCCGCGTTGGTGGCGGTCACCGCAGGCTCGTTCGTCCTGGCCGTGCCGGCCGGCGCCAAGCCCGCGTCCGACGTGACCCCGTACGTCGTCGGCGGGACCCTGGCGGCGCAGGGCGAGTTCCCCTTCATGGTCCGGCTCTCGATGGGCTGCGGCGGGTCCCTCTACAGCCCGCGGCTGGTGCTGACCGCCGCGCACTGTGTCGGCGGGACCGGCGCCAACACCAGCATCACCGCCACCCTCGGCGTGGTCGACCTCCAGTCGTCGAGCCGGATCCAGGTGCGGTCCAACTACGTCTACCGCGCGCCCGGCTACAACGGCAACGGCAAGGACTGGGCCCTGATCCGCCTGGCGACCCCGGTGACCACGCTCCCCACGCTCAAGATCGCCACCAGCACCGCGTACGACAACGGCACCTTCACGATCGCCGGGTGGGGTGCCACCCGGGAGGGCGGCGCGCAGCAGCGCTACCTGCGCAAGGCCACCGTGCCGTTCGTCAGCGACGCCACCTGCAACTCGTACTACGGCGGCCAGATCATCGCGAGCGAGGAGATCTGCGCGGGCTACGCCAGCGGCGGCGTCGACACCTGTCAGGGCGACTCGGGCGGCCCGATGTTCCGGCGGGACGCGAGCAACGCCTGGATCCAGGTCGGGATCACGAGCTGGGGCAACGGCTGCGCGCGGCCCAACTACCCCGGCGTCTACACCCAGGTGAGCACCTTCGCCCCGGCGATCGCCTCGGCGGCGGCGAGTCTCGGCGGCTGATCGCGCGACGACACGCGGGGACCCCACCGGCGGCTACCGGAGGTGATCGGCCCTGCTCGGCCGGGTGAAGCGGGTGGCCCCCGCGGCTCCGCCGCGACCGGGGCGCCCCGGCGGGGGCGGGTGGGGAATCTCCGCCCGGGGCCGGCCGTGCGCGGAGGATCGCCTGGTCGCGGGCCGATTCCCCGGATGGTCGTGCGTCCGGTGGGGCGTCGACCCGCCGCCACTCGTGCAAGTGATCGCCATCGATGTAGCAGAAAGTTGCATATTCCCTACGGTCGATCAGCCCTCTAGTGTCCATGACCAACGGCCGGCCATCGACCAGCGCCGATCACTGTCGGCGTGCGTCGGGCCGGCTCGGCTCCGTCCGCGGCTGGCAACGGGACAGCCGCGCGGGCTCGGGACAGGAGGCGTGATGAGGTCGGGCGACAGCGGGTCCGCGGCACCGGTTCCCGTCTCGGACGGGTCGACGTACCGGTACACCGCCACCCGCCCGGCGGCCGCCGGGCCGCACCCCGCCGACGACCGGGCGGCCACGGCCGCCCTGGCCGCCGTGGAGCTGCTCGACCGGCTGGGCCGCCAGGCGCCGGTGCGGGTCCGGGCCGGCGCGGCGGTGCTCGACCTGCCGGCCTGGCCGGCGCGGGTGCACCGGATGCCCGGCGACCGGGCCCGCGCCACGCTCCGCGCGTGCGCCGCCGCCCTCGACCACGAGGGCGCCGACCACGTCCTCGTGCTGCTCGACGGCGGGTCGCCCGCGCCCTCCGCCGGCGTCCCGCCGGTGCTGCTCACCGCCGACGTCACCGACGCTGCCGTCGCGGTCGTGCTCCACTGCGCCGCCGACGACCCGTGGTCGGCCGGCGGCGCCGCCGTGGCGGAGATGTACGCCGAACTGCTCGCCGCCCTGCTCGCCGACCCGGCGCTGCCCACGTCGGCGGCGCCGGCCCTCGGGCCCGCCTCCCGGGCGCTGGTCGACGGGGCCGCCGGCCGCGGGCACGACGACGGGCCCTTCGTGGCGGTGCCCCGCATGATCGAAGACCGCGTCGACCTGCATCCGCACCGCCGGGCGGTGTCCTTCCGGGGGCGCTCGCTGACCTACCGGGAACTGGACGACCTGGCCAACGGCGTCGCCGCCGCCCTCGCCGCCCGGGGCGTCGGCCGGGGCGACGTGGTGCCCGTCCTGCTCGCCGACGGCCTCGAACTGCCCGTCGTCGACCTGGCGCTGATGAAGCTCGGCGCGGCCTTCGTGCCCGTCGACCCCGGCTGGCCGGCGGACCGGCTGCGCGCGTCGCTGCGGGTGATCCGCCCCCGGCTCGCCGTGGTCCGCGGCGGCGACCCGCGCCCCGGCACCGGGGACGTCCCCTGCCTGCCGGTGGATCTCGACGCCGTCACCCCGACCCGCCGCCGGCCCGGCGTGCCCGTCGGCCCCGGCGACCTGATCTACGGCATCTTCACCTCCGGCACCACCGGCACCCCGAAGTGCGCGGTCAACCGGCACGACGGCATCGCCAACCGGTTCCGGTTCATGACCCGCTACTTCGCGGCCACCGGCACGGAGGTGGTGCTGCAGAACAGCCGGCACACCTTCGACTCGTCGGTCTGGCAGATGTTCTGGCCGCTGACCACCGGCGGCCGGGTGGTGGTGCCCGTCGAGGGCGGCTTCCTCGACGTGGAACGGACCGTCCGGACCATCGCCGACGAGGCCGTCACGATGACCGACTTCGTGCCGAGCGTGCTCGGCGCGCTCGTGTCGGTCCTGGACCGGGACCCGTCCGCCCGCCGCGCCGTCGCCACCCTGCGGCACGTGATCGTCGGCGGCGAGGAGATCGACCCGTGGGCGGTGCACCGCCTGGCCGACCTGGTGCCGGGGGTGTCGGCCACCAACGGGTACGGCCCGACCGAAGCCTCCATCGGCATGGTCTTCCACACCGTCACCCGGACCGACGGCGACGTCATCCCCATCGGCCGGCCCATCGACAACTGCTACGCGGCCGTGGTGGACGCCGAGCTGCGTCCCCTGCCGCCCGGCGCGACGGGTGAGATCGTCATCGGCGGGGTCTGCCTCGGCGAGGGCTACCTCGGCGACCCGGCCCGCACCGCCGAGGTGTTCGTTCCCAACCCGCTGCCCGGCATCCCCGGCTCCCGGCTCTACCGCACCGGAGACCTCGGCCGCCTCACCGCCGACGGCCGGCTGCACTTCGCCGGCCGCCGCGACTTCCAGCTCAAGGTCAACGGCGTACGGATCGAGGCGGGCGAGATCGAGACCGCCGCCACCCGCCTGTCCGGGGTGCGGCAGGCGAAGGTGCTGCTGGCCCGGGAGGGCAGGGCGAAGTCGCTGGCCCTCTTCGTCGCCGCCGACCCGGAGGTGACCGAGCCGGCGCTGCGGGCGCACCTGCGCCGGCTGCTGCCCCGGCCCCACGTCCCCCGGCACGTCGTGGTGCGCGACGCGCTGCCGCTGACCGGCAACGGCAAGGTCGACCGGCGGGCGCTGGAGACCTGGCTCGACCGTACGCTCGCCGAACGGGCGCGCGCGTCCGCCGCGCGCGCCGAGGCGCGTACGCTGCCCGACCGGGTGCTGGCGGTGTTCCGGAGCGTGCTCGGCCGGCCGGACCTCGGCCCGGACACCGACTTCCTCGACGCCGGGGGCGACTCGCTCCAGGCCCTCGACGTGGTGACCGCGCTCGGTGCCGACCACCGCGTCCGGGTCGGCGTGCAGGACCTCTTCGCCCATCCCACCGCCGCCCGGCTCGCCCGGACGATCGCCGCCCGGCTGCGCGCGGCGGACCCCGCCGAGACCGAGGCGGAGCTTGTCGAACGCGACGCGTCCGTCCCGGCCGACCTGCCGGTGCGTCCCGTGGCCCGGCGCCGGTCGCCGCGCACCGTCCTGGTCACCGGCGCCACCGGGTTCGTCGGCGCGCGGCTGGTCCACGAGCTGCTCGCCACCACCGACGTCCGGGTGCTGTGCCTCGCCCGCGCCGGCGACGACGCCGGGGCCACCGCCCGGGTGGTCCGGGCGCTGACCGAGCGGGGCCTGTGGCGCCCCGGCCACACCCCGCGCCTGCGCGGGTACGCCGCCGACCTGGCCCGGCCGGCCCTCGGCCTGGACCCGGACGCCTGGGCCCGGCTGGCCCACGACTGCGACCTCGTGCTGCACGCCGGGGCCCTGGTCAACTTCCTGTTCGACTACCGGGCCCACCGCCAGGCGAACGTCCTCGGCACGGCCGAGCTGCTCCGGCTGGCGCTCACCGGCCGGCCGAAGCCGCTGCACCACGTCTCCACCCTCGGCGTCCTCGACACCGAGGCCGCCCGCCGCACCGACCCCCTGCCGGAAGACTGCGACCCGGCCCTCGCCGTCGCGCCGACCAGCGGCTACAGCCGGTCGAAGTGGGTGGCGGAGCGGTATCTCGCCGAGGCCCGGCGGCGCGGCGCCACCGTCACCGTGCTGCGCCTCGGCGAGGTGATGCCGGCCGCCGACGACGGGGTGCCCAACCCCCGGGCGCTGACCCACCTGCTGCTGGCCGCCTGCCACCGGCTGCGGATGCGCCCCGACGCGCCGGTCCGCTCCGACTGGACGCCGGTGGACTGGGCCGCCCGGCGGATCGCCGCCACCGTCGTCGACCCGCGGCTGTGGGGCGGCACGCTGCACGTGCTGCACCCGGTCAGCGTCGACTTCACCGACCTGCCACTGGCCGGCGCGCACGCCCTGCCCCGGGTGAGCTGCGTGCGCTTCGTGGCGGCGCTGCGCGAGGCGGCGACCGACGGCGACCGGGCCGCCGCCGTGCTGCTCGCGCTCTTCCCGCCCGGTGCCGCCGACGAGCAGCGGCTGCGGGCGGTCTTCGCGACGCTGCTTACCGACAACCCCCGGCTGTTCCGCCGCGACGGCTGCGCCGAGCTGGAACGGCGCCGGGGCTTCACCGACCACCGGCTCGGCCCGTCCGTCGACGCCTACCGGGCGTGGCTGGGCGAGCACGAGCGGCGGGAGACCGACCGGCTGCTGCTGCCGGCGGGACCAGGGTGACCAGCCGCGCGCGGCGCGGCGACCGGCACGGATGAGGGAGTGGGATGCGATACCGCAGGATGGGTCGGCTCGGCTGGCAGGTCAGCGAGGTCGGGTACGGGATGTGGGGCATCGGGGGCGGCCCCGGCGGCTTCACCGGCTGGGACTACGACACCGCGCCGACCTGCCTCGACGAGGCGGTGGAACGGGGCTGCAACTTCTTCGACACCGCCTGGGTCTACGGGCGGGGCGTCAGCGAGCGGCTGCTGGGCGCCCTGGTGCGCCGGCACCCGGACCGCCGGCTCTACCTGGCCACCAAGATCCCGCCGAAGAACCGGGAGTGGCCGCCCGGCCCGCAGGACACCCTGGACGACGTCTTCCCGGTCGACCACATCCGCGAGTACACCCACCGCAGCCTGGAGAACCTGGGGGTGGACCGCATCGACCTGCTCCAGTTCCACGTCTGGGAGGACCGCTGGGCCGCCGACGGCCGCTGGCAGGAGGCCGTCGCGGACCTCAAGAAGGAGGGCGTGGTCGACGGCGTCGGGATCAGCGTCAACCGGTGGGAGCCGACGAACTGCCACGCCGCCCTCGACACCGGGCTGATCGACGTCATCCAGGTCATCTACAACATCTTCGACCAGGCGCCCGAGGACGAGTTGCTCCCGCGCGCCCAGCGCGACGACATCGGGATCATCGCCCGCGTCCCGTTCGACGAGGGCACGCTGACCGGCACCCTGACCGCCGACAGCACCTGGCCGGAGGAGGACTGGCGCAGCACGTACTTCGGCCCGGAGAACCTGCTGCCCAGCGTGGAGCGCGCCGAGCGGCTGGCCGCCGACGTGCCGCCGGGGATGACCATGCCGGAGTTGGCCCTGCGGTTCATCCTGCACCACCCGGCGGTGAGCACGGTGATCCCCGGCATGCGCCGGGTCGAGCACGTCCGCGCCAACCTGGCGGTCAGCGACGGCGCGCCGCTGGCGGCGGGGCTGCTGGAGCGGCTGCGCGTCCACCGCTGGGACCGCAAGCCCACCTGGTGGTCCCAGTGAGGCCCGTCCGCCGCGCCGGCGCGGCGCCGGTCCCGCGGGTGTGGCGGTACGGGGGGCCGGCATGCCGGTGATCGCCATGTGGGCGCATCCCCGCGCGCTCTCCACCGCGTTCCTGCGCATGATGATCGCCCGGGGTGACGTGACGGTCGTCCACGAGCCGCTGGTCACCCTCGTCGACGAGGGGCACGTCGACCTGCCCACCGCCGACGGCGGCACCGTCACCGTGACCGACCCGGCCGACGTCGTCGCGCACCTGAGCGCGCTGGGCCGGGACCGGACGGTCTTCGTCAAGGACACCCTGGAGTACCGGTACCGGCACCTGTTCGACGATCCCGAGGCGATCGCCGACGTCACGCACACCTTCATCGTCCGGGAGCCGGCCCGCACGATCAGCTCGCACTACGCGATCAAGCCCACGGTGACCTGCCCCGAGATCGGCTTCGAGCACCAGTGGGAGCTGTTCGACCTGGTCCGCCGGACCGCGCGCCGGCCGCCGGTGGTGATCCGGGCCGAGGACCTGCTGCGCCGCCCGGGGGACACGGTGGCAGCCTGGTGCGCCGCCGTGGGGCTGCCGTTCCGGCCGGAGGCGCTGAACTGGGCGCCGGGGGAGCGCGCCGAGTGGCGGCGCACCCGCAAGTGGCACCTCGACGTCGAGCGCACCTCGGGCTTCTCGCCGGTCGCCAAGTCCTTCGCGGTGACCGTCGAGAACAACGACACCCTGCGGTCGTACCACGACCACCACCAGCCCTTCTACCAGCGGCTGATCCGGCACGCCATCTCCATCGGGGAGGACTCATGACCACCACCGCCGCGCCGCCCGTGACCGCGTCGGCGACCCTGTCGCCCGGCGAGGAGTTCGCCCGCGCGTACGCCGCCGACCCCGCCGGCGCCGAGGTGCGCTTCGACTACACCATCACGGACGCCTTCCAGCCGACCAAGGAACGCCCCCGGGTGACCGTCCGCAACCTGTTCCGCAAGCGGTCCGTCGGGATGGACCCGGTGCGGTTCTGGTGCGAGGGCCGGCCCGACGCCGGGGAGGCCGCCGCGGTGCGCGAGTCGGGCCTGCGCCGCGAGGCCGCCTTCCGGTTCGGCACCGCCACGGCCGGCGTGCACCCGATCCGGGCCTGGGTGCGCATCCCCGAGGAACTCGCCGACGACCCGGAGGGGCTGGCCGTCTTCATCGACTACCGGCTGCTGGTCCGCCTCGCCACGGCGGAGAACCAGGCGCTGACCATCGGCGAGCACGGCCTGCTGCGGCACCCGGAGATCGGGCGGCTGCCGTACCGGCACGACTGGCTGACGGGCCTGCTCGCCGCGTGTGACGAGATCGAACAGACCGGCGCCACCCCGCACGCGATGATCGTGAATCCGAGGGACTACTACACCCACCTGCTCGGGCGCGACGCGCTCCTGGCGGACCTGCACCGCAACGGCGTCCTGATCAGTCGTACCCGGATGGTGGCGCCGGGCGAGGCGGTGGTGGGCGACTTCGCGATGGCGGCGCGCCTGCTGGACGCCGGCCGCTCCGCGATCCGCGTCGGCACCCCGCCGCCGGGCACCTTCGCCACCGACGGCCCGGCCGTCTGCGCCGATATCCACGAGGGGCTGGCCGTGCACCTGCCGACCCACTTCTTCCACGTCGTACCGGCCTAGGAGCGTCGCCGCATGACCACGACCGGCGGGAAACTCTCGTTCTACCGGCCCATCGTGCCGCTCTTCGGTGCCATCTTCCTGTGCCTGCTCGGCGTGGGCGCGTCCCTGGCCGTGCTGCCCTTCTACGTCCTCGACGAGCTCGACGGCAACCGGGTCGAGGTGGGCGTGGTGATCGCCGCGATCGCGGTCTCCGCCGTGATCGCGCGGCCCATCGCGGGCCGGCTCGGCGACCGGCACGGGTACCGGACGGTGATGCTGGCCGGGGCGGCGGTCTGCGCGGCCGCCGGCGCGGCCTACCTGGTGGCCGGCAACGTCGCGGTGCTGGTCGGCGTCCGGATCCTGCACGGCGTGGGCGAGGCGGCCGTCTACACCGCCGGCGCCGCCTGGCTGGTGGCCCTGGCGCCGGCCGACCGGCGGGGCCGCGTCGTCGGCCTGTACGGCATCCACATGTGGCTGGGCATCACACTCGGCGCGCTGCTCGGGGCGGTGCTGCTGCGCACCTCGGGCGGCTACCCCGCCGTGTGGCTCTTCGCGATCCTGACGGCGGCGGCCGGGGCCGCGCTCGTCGCCGCCCGCCCGCGGCCGGCGCAGCCGACCCCGAAGGGCCGGGCCGGCATCCTGCCGCGCAGCGCGGTGGCACCGGGCGTCGCGCTCTCCCTGGCCGGCTTCGGCTACGCCGCGCTGGCCGCGTTCGTCGCCCTGCACCTGGCCGACCGGGGCATCGAGAACGGCATCGCCGCGTTCAACGCGTTCGGCTTCACCTACGTCGGGGTCCGGCTGTTCGTGGGCGGCCTGCCCGACAAGCTCGGCGCCGGCCGGGTGGCCGTCGGCTCGGCCCTGGTGGAGGCGGTGGGGCTGCTCCTGGTGGCGGTCGCGCCGAACCTGCTGGTCGCGGTCGTCGGAGGGCTGGTGATCGGCGCCGGGCTCTCCCTGCTCTTCCCGGCGTTGGCCCTGCTGGTGATCAACCGCACCGACCCGGCGCACCAGGGGGCGGCGCTCGGCGCGTTCACCTCGTTCTGGGACATCGGCCTGGTGGGCGGGGCGCCGCTGGCCGGCCTCGTCGCCAGCGCGGCCGGCTATCCGGCGGTCTTCCAGGTGATGCTGGTCGCGGCGCTGGTGTCGGCGGGCATCTCGGCGTGGACGATGCTGCCCCGGCGCTCGCTCGTCGGCCAACGCCCCGGCTGACGGCCGCCCGGTCGGGGTCCGCGCGCCCGGTCGGGCAGCGGCCGGGCCGACGGCCGCCCGGTCGGCGTCTGCCCGCTCGTCGGGCTGGGCTCGCCGCGCTGGCGGTCGCCCGGCCGGGGGGTCAGGCGAGGCGGGCGGGTGAGTACGGCGCGGGGTCGACGGGGGGCGGGGCGCCGACCGCCAGCGCGGCGAGCAGTTCGCCGGACGCGGGTGCCGTCTGGACGCCGTAGCCGCTGAGCCCGGCCAGCCAGAGGAAGTCCGGCGCGTCCGTCGCCGGGCCGATCACCGGCACGTCGTCGGGGGCGGCGGTCCGCAGACCGGCCCAGGCCCGGTGGACCCGGCGGAAGGACAGCGTGGTGGCCTCCTGCACCCGTTCGGCGCCGATCGCCACGTCGAGGTCGTCGGGGCGGGCGTCCCCGGGCGGGGCCGGGGTGGCGTCGGACGGGGAGACCAGCAGGCGGCCGGACTCCGGCTTGAAGTAGAAGGTCCCGGCCACGTCGGCGACCATGGGCCACTCCGTCGCCGGCACGCCGGCCGGCGCGTCCACCAGGAAGGCGGTGCGCCGCAGCGGGGTCAGCCCCACCGGCCGTACGCCGGCCGCGGCGGCGAGTTCGTCGGCCCAGGCGCCCGCCGCGTTGACGACGACCCGGGCGGTGAACTCGCCGGCGTCGGTGGTGACCCGCCACGCCCCGGCGGCCCGCCGCAGCCGGCGGACCCGGGCGTCGCAGACCACCCGCCCGCCGGCCGCGCGGATCCCCCGGAGGTAGCCCTGGTGCAGCGCGGCGACGTCGAGGTCCCGGGCGGCGGGCTTGACCATCGCCCGTCGGCACCAGCCGGGCCGCACGACGGGGCAGTACCGGGGCAGGTCGGCGAGGTCGATCTCGCGGGCCGGCGGGTCGACGTCGGCCCCGTCGCGCAGCGCCGCGTCGAACTCGTCCTCGCCGCCGGGCGGGCAGAGGGTCAGCACGCCGCGCGGGGTGAGCAGCGGGTGGTCGGCGAACCCCGGCGGCGGCGCGGTGAGGAAGCCCCGGCTGGCACGGGTCAGCGCGCGCACCGCCGGCCCGCCGTAGTACTCGGAGAACAGGGCGGCCGAGCGGCCGGTGGAGTGCTGGCCGGGGACGCGCTCCATCTCGGCCAGCAGCACGCTGCCGTACGCGGCGAGGTGGTGTCCGGCGCTGGCGCCCGCGATGCCCCCGCCGATGACCACGTAGTCGATCGTCACTGGCATCGACGCTAGTCGCTACGAGCGCCGGGGACAACAGTCGACGGATGTCGATGTCATTTCACGCCCGCGGGGCGCGGGGGCGGCTGTGTCCGCCCGCCGGTCGACGGGCCGGGCGTGGCGCGCGGTCCACCGGTCGACGGGCGGACGGGGCCGTGCGGCCCGACGGTGGACGGGCCGGACGGGGCCGCGCGGCCCGCCGGTCGACGGGCCGCGCGGCGGGCGCCGGGCGTCCGGTGCCGGGTGGGATCAGGGGCCGCAGTAGAGCAGGCGGTTCGGCGTGCCGGCGACCACGCCGGTGACCACGCCGGTGGTCGCCCTGCCGGTCAGGTGGGCCGCCACCTGGGTCGGACTCCAGGTGGGATTGGCCGAGAGGGCGAGCGCGGCGCACCCGGCGACGTGCGCGGCGGCCATCGACCCGCCGCTCAGGATCGTCACCGCCGTGTCGCTGGTGTGCCAGGTGGAGGTGATGTTGGCGCCGGGTGCGTACAGGTCCAGGCAGCTGCCGTGGTTGCCGCTCGGCATCCGGGCGTCGGTGGCGGTGGTGCCGGCCACGGTGAGCGCCGCCGGCACCCGGGCGGGAGAGTAGTTGCAGGCGTTGGCGTTCGAACTGCCGGCCGTGACCGCGTAGGTGACGCCGGACGCGATCGACCGGTTCACCGCGGCGTCCAGGGCGGTGCTGGCCCCGCCGCCGAGCGCCAGCAGCGCCACCGCCGGCCGGACGGCGTTCGCGGTCACCCAGTCCACCCCCGCGATCACCTGGGAGATGGTGCCGCTGCCGGAGCAGTTGAGCACCCGCACCGGGCGCAACTGGACCTCCTTGGCCACCCCGTGCCGGGTGCCGCCGATCGTGCCGGCCAGGTGGGTGCCGTGGCCGTTGCAGTCGTCCGCCGGGCCGCCGTCGACGAGGTCGACCCCCACGCCGGCCCGACCGCCGAAGTCGCCGTGGGTGCGCCGCAGGCCCGTGTCGATGACGTACGCGTGCACGTTGTGCGCGGTGTTCGGGTAGGCGTACCGGCCGTCGAGCGGGAGGCCGCGCTGGTCGATCCGGTCCAGGCCCCAGGACGGCGGGTTGAGCTGGACGCCCGGCCCGACGAGGGTGACCACCCGGTCGCGCTCCACGTACGCCACGGCCGGGTCGGCGGCGAGCCGACGGGCCGCCCGCTCCGACAGGCGCGCCTCGAAGCCGGTGAGCGCGTGGCCGTAGACGCGGCCGAGGGAGGCGCCGTGGCGGTCGGCCAGCCTCTCGGCGACGCCGCGGACGGCGGCCTGCCGGTCGCCGGCGCGCCGGCCCACGCTGTCGTCCCTGAGCACCACGACGTAGCCGTCCGCCGCGGCGGACGGGTCGTCGGCGTGCAGGATCGTGCCGCCGGGGGCCGCGGTGGCCGGGGCGCCGGTCGTGGCGACGAGCGCGGCGGCGAGGGCGAGTACGCCCACCGCGCGGGCCCGCCACCGCCGGGTACGGGGAAGTGTCATGCCGGTCCTCCTCCTGTCGGCCCCGCGCCGGCTCGTGACCGGGGACGCGGGGCGGCGCCGCTGAGAGGAGGTTATCGGTTATATAGATCGATCTAAATTACTGTCCGGGATCCGCTAACCGTCGGCGAACCGGTAGAGCACGAAGTCCTTCCCGGCGCCGCAGGCGATGACGCTGGTGTTCCACGAACACGTCTCGCTGCGTACGCCCGCCAGCTGGCCCATCTCGGCGACCGCGCCGGAACCGGCCGCGACCCCGGCGACGCTGCGATCGTCCTCGACCGGGCTCGGCGGGTCGGCGAAGACCAGCAGGTTGCCCGCGTCGAGCCGGACCGCCACCCCGCGCCGGTCCCGCAGCACGGCGCGACCGTCGGGGTCGAACAGCGTGCTGGCCGACTCCGGCGAGGTACGCCGGACGAGCAGGTGCTCGCCGAGTGGCACCAGCCTGGTCGCCCCGGGCGCCGGCCAGTGGGCCACCTTCTTCTCCGTCGCCGCCACCACCTCGGTGCTCTCGTCCGCGCCGCCGGTGGACTCCAACAGGCACGCCCGGTGCTCGCCGCAGGGCACCAGCGCCTCCGGCCGCTTCCGGTCGTCCGTCGCGGTGTGCAGCACCCTCGGCTGGGCGTCGGTCGTCAGCTCGTACGCGAGCAGCTGGTAGTTGGCCTCGTCGCGGGCGACGTAGAGGCGGTCCTCGTGCGCCACCACCAGGTCGTCCTGGTCGGCCACGCCGGCGCGGCTGTGCACGATGCGGCCGCTGCCCATGTCCACCACCCGGACGGAACGGTCCGCGCCCACCTGCACGAGCCGGCGCACCTCGCCCCGCCACGGGTCGCGTGGGGAGCCGTCGACGAAGGCCGGGCCGCCCAGCGCCTCGTCGGTGGTGACCGGGCGGACGCTGGTGCGGGCGCCGCCGTACTCGTCCCGCGGGCTGTCCCGCGCCCAGGTCTCCCCGCCGTCGTTCAGGCGCAGCCCGACCAGCCGCTTGCCGGCCCGGTCGACCAGCACCGCGACACCCTCGCCGAAGAGGACGTCGTCGTCGCCCCGGATCGGCCGGCGCCACCGCTGCTCGCCGGAGGAACCGTCGAGCAGCACGAGATCCCGGGGGGTGTCGTCGCCGATGGCGTCGGCGAAGAGCGCGACCCGGTCGGGCAGCGCGACGATCCCCTCCCAGCGCTCGGCGGAGACCGTCGTCTGCCTTCGCCACTTCACCCCGCCGGTGTCGGCGTCGACCGCCACCACCTCCAGCCGCCCGTCGTCGAGCGGGTGCGCGAGGTACGCCCGGTCGCCGAGCACCGCGGTGAACATCGCCGCCGGCCGCTCCGCGCCGGCGCCCACCCGCGTCAGCTCGGCGACGGAGGTCCGGAACTCCAGGGCGGGGTAGCGGTCCCGGGTCAGGTACAGCACCGCCGCGGTCACCACGCCCGCGAGGGCGACGACGGCGCCGACCGTGATCCACAGCGCCCGGCGGCGGGGGAGCGCCGACCCGGTCCGGCTCCCGCCGGCCGGCGGCGACACCGGTGTGCCGGAGACGGGTACGCCCGGCCACCCCGCCGGTGCCCCGCCCGCCCCGGCGGGCGCGGTCGCCGGGGGTGCCCACCCTCCCGGACGGGGCGGCGCGGGTACGCCCGGCGGCCGGCCGCCCTGACCGGCGGGCGCGGCGGCCGGCGGCCCGTACGGCGCCTGGCTCTCGGCCGGCGTGGCGCCGGGCCCGGGTTGCGCGGGCGCGGCGGCCGGTGGTCCGTACGGCGCGGCCGGCGACGGTGCGGCGGGCACGGTCGGCGTGGCCGCCGCTCCCGCGAGCAGGGTCGGCGCCAGTCCCGCGGGCAGGGCCGGCGTGACGCCCTCCGGTCCGGCCGCGGCGGTCGGCGTGGGCCCCACCGGGCCGGCGGGCTCGGGCTGCGCCGGCACGGCGGATCCGGGCTGGAGCGCCGCGGCCGGTCCCGGCTGCGGCGGTGCGGCGGCGGCCGGCGGGGACGCGGCGGGTCCGGGCTGCTCCGGCGCGGCGAAGGCGGGCGCGGCGAAGGCGGCGGCGGTGCGGGCACGCCGGGGCAGCGGCAGGTCGGTCAGCGCCCCCTCGGCCACGGGCAGCTCCGGCTGCTCCAGCACGGTCGGGGCCACGCCCAACTCGGCGTGCAGCAGCCGGGCCACCATCGGCATCCGGGTGGCGCCACCGACCAGGAACAGACCGGCGAGCTGCTGCGGGTCGAGGCCGGCGGCCCCGATCACGTCCCGGGTCACCGCGACGGCCCGGCCGAGCAGCGGCGCGGCCACCCGCTCCAGGTCCTCGCGGGTGAGCGTGACGGCAGCCTCCACCCCCGGCACGGCCACCGGCGCGGCCGTGACGCGGGACAGCATCTCCTTCGCGCCCCGGACGTTCTCCCACAACTCGTGCCGCTCCCGCCACTGCGTCGCGGACGTCGGCCGGTTCAGCCGCTGCCACTGCGCCGGGTGGTCGCCGGCGACCAACTCGCCCAGCCGACCCAGCAGGGCCGCGTCGACGTCCAGCCCGCCGAGGTCGTCGGCGCCCCCCGCGGCGACGACCGTGAACCCCGAGTCACCCCACGGGTCGGCGCCCTCGTTGCGCAGCACGGCGACGTCGAGCGTGCCGGCGCCGAAGTCGAACACCGCGATGGCCGCGCCGACCGGCACCGGCCGGCGCAGCACCTGGGCGTAGTAGCGGGCCGCCGCCACCGGCTCCCGCAGCAGCCTGGTGCCCGGCGGCGTGGGGCCGGAGAGGGTGTGCTCGGCCGCCGACGGCCACCCGGCGACGGCCAGGGCGTCGGCGAGCACCTGGCGTCGGGCCGCGTCCCACGTGGCCGGGCAGGTGAGCACCGCCGGGGGCAGGAAGCCGACCGCCTCGACGGCCGCCCGGGCCACCGCGTGCAGCGTCGCGGCCAGCAGTTCGGCCGGCGGGTACCGGCGGTCGCCCAGCGCCACCGAGGGCTCGTCGATGCGCCGCTTCGGGTTCGGCTCGTACCGGCCCGGATCGGTGCGGGCCAGCCGCTGGGCGTCCCGACCGGCGTGCAGCAGCCCGTCCGCGTCGGCGTACACGCCGGAGGGGATGATCGGCTGTCCGTCCACCAGCAGGGGACGGGTGTGCCCGTCCGGCCGGCGCAGCACGGCGACGGTGTGGGACGTGCCGAGGTCGACGCCGAGGGCGTACCCCTCGTGCTGGCCTGCCATCTGCCGATACCTCCGCGGGACGAGGGGATGCCCGGCCCCGCATCGTACGCAGCACCCGCACCGGCGACGATCTCGCCCTGACGCGCCCGCGGCGGCCCGGCGGGCCGCGCGAACAGCGGCTCGCCGTGTCGCCGGCTCTCCGTGCGCCCAGACCTCGGTACTCGGTGGAGCGCCCTACCGGAGGAGTCTCAATGGCGGCTGCCAAGCGCTGACGTGCCACGCTGGCCTGCGGACCAGAGGAAGATCGCGGACGGCTGGCACGTCCCCGGCCGACCTGTCGTCGCCGTCCGTCGGTGTCGGCGCTCGGCGGCGGTCTCGGCTGTACCGATGGCGGTACAGTTGATCTATGGCGGCGACGGAGAGCGGGAACGCCGGGCGCTTCCGCGATCCGAGGTACTGGCTGGGTGGCTTGGCTGCTGGCGAGGTCTTCGTCCGCTGCCCACGCTGTGCGCAGCGCGCCTCGGTCCTTCCTTGTCCCGAGGAGCTGGCCGACGGCACTCGGCATGATGTCTGGCTGCGTCGTCGGCTTGGTTGTCTCGGGTGCGCGCACACAGACCTCTGGGAGGCTCCTCGCCTCGCGACCAACGCGCGCGCCTTCCCTGAGTTCTCGGGCCCTAACGACCCCTACTTCGGCCTGCCGCTCTGGTTGTCGACCCAGTGCCGTGGGCGTGTGCTCTGGGCGTACAACGCCGAGCACCTGAACCTGCTGGAGGCGTACGTGTCCGCTCGGTTGCGGGAACGCGGTCGGCACATGGGAAGCCAGACCCTGGTTGAGCGTCTGCCGGTGTGGATCACGGACGGCAGGCACCGCGCCGAGGTGCTGGACGGGATAGGGCGGCTCCGGGCGCTACTTGCCTGACCGCCGGCCGACCGGCAGAAGTGGATCTCGACGAACGCCGGGTGTGGAAGCACCGCCGCAGCCTTCCCAGTCACGGACGTTCGCCCACGTCTACACGCCGCGCCCGGACCGTCACTCGGCGTACCCCCGGCATCTGGTCGCCGGCGAGGCGCTGATCCTGATGACGTTTCGCGTGCCCGCCAACGACTGCTCGGCCTGACCGCCAACGGCTTCCCGTTCTTCCGTGCCGAGTGGGGCCGTACCGTTGCCGGCGCCTTCCTCGGTGCCCACACCGACTGGACCGAGATCGCCGAATTGATCACCGACAGCTACCGCGAGATGGCCCGGAAGTTCCTTGCCGCCCAGGCCGCTCCTTCCCCGCCGAGCAGCTGATCCACGGCACCCGGTCGTCCACCCACGTCGGCTGAGCGCGTCATCGGCGGCAGGTGCGGACGTCGGATCGCCACAGACTGTCGGATGCTGTCGGTATGTTTCCCCACCGATGGATGCCGGCATCACGATGGGGGCGCTTGTGGCTGAGCCTGAGGTAGCGCTGCGACCGGTCGACGACTCCGACCTCGACGCGCTGTTCGAACAGATGCGGGATCCCGAGTCGGTCCGGATGGCGGCCTTTACCGCCAAGGATCCCGATGATCGCACCGCTTTCGATGCTCACATGGCGAAGATCAGGGCATCACCCGACGCCACAAACCGCGTTATCACGCTCGGTGGACGGCTCGTCGGCAGTATCGCCAGCTTCGTGATCGACGGCGACACCGAAGTTACCTACTGGATCGACAGGTCGTTCTGGGGGCAGCGCATCGCTTCCCGAGCGCTGGCCCTCCTCTTGGAATCGGTCCACGTACGGCCCTTGTTCGCCCGCGTCGCGAGTGACAACGTGGGATCGCTGAAGGTGCTGCAGAGAGCGGGATTCGCGATCACGGGCACGGAGACGTCCTTCGCCAACGGGCGAAACGCTGAGATCGAGGAAACGATCCTGCGCCTCGATGAGCCCGCAACCGCGCCATTCGATCAACTTCGGCCGGTCGGTCAGGTGGACGCGGGCTGACGCCGCACCGGGGATGCCCGGCTATCACTCCCATGACCTGCGGCACCCTCGCCGCTGCCTCTGGCGCGAGCACTCGCGAGCTGACGCAGCGGATGGGGCACGCGAGCATGCGGGCGGCGTTGAGCTACCAGCACGCAACCAGCGAGCGCGGGACCGCGAGATCGCCTCGGCCATGGACCGGCGGATCGCCCGGCAGGCCCGTCGTAGGGGCCCCTCCGAGCAGCTGGTGGCCCACGGATGGCCCGCAAGATCGAAGCGGGGGAGCGGCCGACCGGCCCAGGATCGGGGATGCAGTCTCTGACCTGGGCCGGAGGCCGTTGGAGCGGGCGACGGGAATCGAACCCGCACCGTCAGTTTGGAAGACTGAAGCTCTGCCATTGAGCTACGCCCGCGTCGCACCCCGACGCTGCGGGATGCGCCGACAGCGTACCCAATGCCCGCGCCG
>NZ_JBPQTP010000127.1:0-18432 GCF_051386395.1 Micromonospora sp. URMC 106 | reverse complement strand
CTGCGGGGGTGGCGGGTGCGGGGGATGACCGGCCCGCGCGGGGTCGGCATCGGCTGGCGGCCGGAGATCTCCGGTTTCGTGGCCGACCTGCCCGGGCTGCGCTTCGTGGAGGTGGTCGCGGAGGGCCTCGCCCCGACCGAGCCGCTGCCCGCCGGGCTCGCCGCGCTGCGCGAGCGCGGCGTGACGGTCGTACCGCACGGCGTGCGGCTCTCCCTCGGCGGCGCGGAGCCCGTCGACCCGGCCCGGGTCGCCCACCTGGCCGCGGTGGCGGAGCTGGTGGACGCGCCGCTGGTCAGCGAGCACATCGCGTTCGTCCGGGCCGGCGGCGTCGAGGCGGGCCACCTGCTGCCGCTGCCCCGCAGCCGCGAGGCGGTCGACGCGGTCTGCGCCAACGTCGCCCGCGCCCGGGCCGAGCTGCCGGTGCCGATCGCGCTGGAGCCGATCGCGGCCCTGTTCGACTGGCCCGACGACGAGCTCGACGAGGCCGACTTCCTGACCGAGATCCTGGACCGCACCGGCGCGTTCCTGCTGCTCGACGTCGCCAACGTGTACGCCAACGCCCGCAACCGGGGCGCCGACCCGGTCGCGCTGCTCGACCGGCTGCCGCTGGACCGGGTCGCCTACCTGCACGTGGCGGGCGGCGCCGAGAACGGCGGCTTCTACCACGACACGCACACCGACCCGGTCCCCCCGGCGGTGCTCGACCTGCTGCGGGAGCTGTGCGACCGGCACCGGCCGCCGGCGCTGCTGCTGGAGCGGGACGGGCGCTACCCGCCCGCCGCGGCGCTGCGCGCCGAACTGGACGCCCTCGCCGCCGCCTCCGGTCTCCCGGCGGTGACGTGAGCGGCGACCTGGCCGCCCGGCAGGCGGAGCTGGTGGCGGCGCTGGTCGCCGGCGGGCCGCTCCCGCCCGGCTTCGACCCGACGGCGCTGACCGCCGCCCGGGCCGCCCTGCTGCGCAAGCGGGCCGGGGACGTGGCGCGGCACTGGCCGCTGCTCGCCGCCGGCCTCGGCGCGGACTGGCCGGCGACCTTCGCCCGGTGGGCTGCGGGACGGCCGACCGGCGGCTCGCTGCGCGACGGCTGGGACCTGGCGCGCGACCTGCGCGACCGGGGGGCGCTGCCCCCGCTGGGTGCCGAGGAGCTGGCCGCGCGGGAGGCGACCGACCGCTACGACGGCCACGGGCCGCCGCGGCCACGCCGCCTGCCGGGGTGGGGACGCGCCGGCGGCGCCGTCGCGGTCCAGGTCGCCGGCCGGGTACGCCTGCTGCGTCCCGCCCGCCGCTGAACCGACCCGCCGCCCCCGGCTGGCGGATCCGGCCGGGTGCGGCAGGATCGTCGGCATGGATCTCGGACTGACCGATCGGGTGTACGTGCTGACCGGCGCCTCCCGCGGCCTGGGCTACGCGACCGCGGAGTGCCTCGTCGCCGACGGCGCCCGCGTGGTGCTCTCCGCCCGGGACGCCGGCGCGGTGGCCGCCGCCGCGCAGCGCCTGGGAGGGCCGGAGCGGGCCGTCGGGGTGACCGCCGACCTGGCCGACCCGGCGACGCCGGGGCGCCTGGTGGCGACGGCCCGCGAACACTTCGGGCGCCTCGACGGGGCGCTGGTGTCGGTGGGCGGGCCGCCGCCGGGCAGCGCCGCGTCGGCCACCGACGAGCAGTGGCGCCGCTCCTTCGAAACGGTCTTCCTCGGCACCGTCCGCGCGGTGCGTACGGTCGCCGCCGTCCTGGGCGAGGGCGACGGCGGCGCGATCGGGCTGGTCCTGTCGACCTCGGCGCGTTCGCCGGTGCCCGGACTGGGCATCTCCAACGGCCTGCGGCCCGGCCTGGCCGGGATGGCCAAGGACGTCGCCGACGAGTACGGACCCCGGGGCGTACGGGTCGTCGGCTTGCTGCCGGGGCGGATCCTGACGGACCGCAACGTCGAGCTCTTCGCCGCCACGGGCGACCCGGAGCGGGCCCGCGCGGAGGCCGAGGCGGGCATCCCGCTGCGCCGCATCGGCGCGCCGGCCGAGTTCGGCCGGGTGGCCGCGTTCGTGCTCTCCCCCGCCGCGAGCTACCTCACCGGGGTCACCGTGCCGGTCGACGGCGGCGCGTTGCGGAGCCTGTAGTGGCCACGTCCCCCGGCGCGCCGGCCGGGGCCGGAGGCACCGGGCGGGGTGGCCGGCCCCGGCCGGCGCCCGGCACCGGGGACGCCGCGCGGCGCTCTCCTCGGCCCACCCGGGAGGAACTCGCCGCGGCGGCGGAGCGCACCATCCCCGACGTCATCGCGCCCGGGTTGGACGTGCTCTTCGTCGGGATCAACCCGGGCCTGTGGTCGGCCGCGACCGGGTGGCACTTCGCGCGGCCCGGCAACCGGTTCTGGCCGGCGCTGCACCGGGGCGGGTTCACGCCGCGGCTGCTGCACCCGAGCGAGCAGGGCGAGCTGCCCGGCCTCGGCCTGGGCATCACCAACATGGTCGCGCGGGCCAGCGCCCGGGCCGACGAACTGACCGCGGCCGAGCTGGTCGAGGGGGCCAAGATCCTCGCCGGCAAGGTCGAGCGGTACCGCCCCCGGTGGGTCGCCGTGGTCGGGGTTACCGCCTACCGGATCGGGTTCGCCCGCCCGAAGGCGGCGTTCGGCCCGCAGCCGGAGCCGTTGGCCGGCGCCCGGCGCTGGGTGCTGCCCAACCCCAGCGGCCTGAACGCGCACTTCACCCCCGAGACCCTCGGCGCCGCGTTCGCCGAGTTGCGGGCGGCGGTCGCCGCCACCGGGTGAGCCGTCAGTTGGCCGCGGCGGGGGGCATGGCCTCGTCGGCGAGGTAGGGCCGCAGCGGCAGGCTCACCGGCTCGGGGCCGGTCGCGTCGGCGTACGGGGTGGGCGAGTCGGCGACCGCGAACTGGGTGCGGTAGAGCTCGGCGTAGAGCCCGCCCACGGCGACCAGCTCCTCGTGCCGGCCCCGCTCGACGATCCGCCCGTCGTCGAGGACCAGGATCTGGTCGGCGTCGCGGACCGTGGAGAGCCGGTGCGCGATCACCAGCGCGGTACGCCCGGTCAGCGCCACGGACAGCGCCCGCTGCACCGCCGCCTCGCTCTCGGAGTCGAGGTGCGCGGTCGCCTCGTCGAGGATCACGATCGACGGGGCCTTGAGCAGCAGCCGGGCGATGGCGATGCGCTGCTTCTCGCCACCGGAGAAGCGGTAGCCGCGCTCGCCGACCGTGGTCTCCAGGCCGTCGGGCAGGGACCGCACGAGGTCGGCGACCTGCGCGCCGGCCAGGGCCGCCCAGATCTCGTCGTCGGTGGCGTCCGGCTTGGCGTAGCGCAGGTTCTCCGCGATGGTCTCGTGGAACAGGTGCGAATCCTGGGTGACGACGCCGATCTCGTCGCGCAGCGAGTCGAGGGTGGCGTCGCGGACGTCGACCCCGCCGACCAGCACCTGCCCGTCTGTGACGTCGTAGATGCGGGAGATCAGCATGGACAGCGTCGACTTGCCGGCGCCGGAGGGCCCGACGAGCGCCACCATCTGCCCCGGCTCGACGGCGAACGAGACGCCCTTGAGCACCGGCTCGTTGACCGTGCGGTCCAGCGCGGCGACCTCCTCCAGCGAGGCCAGCGAGATCTCGGCGGCGCTGGGATAGCGGAACCGCACCTCGCGGAACTCGACACGACCGCTGCCCTTGGGCACCGGGACCGCGTCGGGCTTCTCCTCGATGGTGGGCTTCAGGTCGAGCACCTCGAAGACCCGGTCGAAGGAGACCAGCGCGCTCATCACGTCGACCCGGACGTTGGAGAGCGCGGTCAGCGGGCCGTAGAGGCGGGTGAGCAGCAGCGCCAGGGTCACCACGGTGCCGGCGCTGACGTTGCCGGTGACCGCGAGCCAGCCGCCGAGGCCGTAGGTGAGCGCCTGGGCCAGCGAGGCGACCAGCAGCATGGCCACGAAGAACGTCCGCGAGTACATCGCGGACTGGATGCCGATGTCGCGGACCCGCTCGGCCCGCCCGGCGAACCGCCGCGCCTCCACCTCGGGCCGGCCGAAGAGCTTCACCAGCAGCGCCCCCGAGACGCCGAAGCGCTCGGTCATCGTCGCGTTCATCTTCGCGTCGAGGTTGTAGGACTCCCGGGTGATCTCGGCGAGCCGCTTGCCGACCCGGCGGGCCGGGATGATGAACACCGGCAGCAGCACCAGCGACAGCGCCGTGATCTGCCACGACAGGGTGAACATCACGGCGGCGGTGAGCACCAGCTGGATGACGTTGCTGACCACGCCGGAGAGCGTCGAGGTGAACGCCCGCTGGGCGCCGAGCACGTCGTTGTTGAGCCGGCTGACCAGCGCGCCGGTCTGGGTGCGGGTGAAGAACTGCAGCGGCATCCGCTGGACGTGGTCGTAGACCCGGGTGCGCAGGTCGAGGATGATGCCCTCGCCGATGCGGGCCGAGTACCAACGCTGGGCGAGGGAGAGCAGCGCGTCGGCCACCGCGAGCGCGGCGATGACCAGGGCCAGCCGGACCACCAGGTCGCCGGCGGCCGAGCCGCCCCGGTTGATCGCGTCGATCACGTCGCCGGCGAGCACCGGGGTGGCCACGCCGATGATCGCGGCCAGCACCACGGTCACGAGGAACACGACGATGTCCCGGCGGTAGGGCTGGGCGAAGGCCACGATCCGGCGGGCCACGCCACGCTTGAGCCGGTGGGTGGAGATCTCGTCGCGGCTGCGCATCGACCGGAGCATGCTCCAACCGGCCATGCCGCCGCCGGACATCGGGTTGGACACGTTCACCTCCGGGTCGTCGGGTCGACCGCACCGTCAGGTCAATTCTCCCGACGACTCTGACAACCTCGGTCGTAACCCGGATCTTCCCGAACGGTCCTTACTATTCTCCCCGCCCGGCGAGATCGCGCAGCCGACGGGTCTGCGCCTCGCGCTCGGCCCGCTGCTGCTCGGCGGCGGACCGGCCGGCGGCGCCGGCCAGCAGCGCCTTGATCTCCACCACCGCGTCCCGGTTGTTGGCCAGCAGAGCGGCGGTCAGGTCGCGCACGGCGGCGTCCAGCTCGGCGTTCGGCACGACCAGGGTGGCCAGGCCGATCCGGTCCGCCTCGGCGGCGTCCAGGCGCCGGCCGGTGGCGCAGATCTCCAGCGCGCGAGAGTAGCCGACCAGGTCGACCAGGCGCCTGGTGCCGGCGAGATCCGGCACCAGGCCGAGCGTCACCTCGGCCATCGAGAACTTCGCGTCCTCGGCGAGCACCCGCAGGTCGCAGGCGAGCGCCAGCTGGAAGCCGGCGCCGATCGCGTGGCCCTGCACGGCGGCGACGGAGACGATGTCCGGCCGGTGCAGCCAGGTGAAGCCCCCCTGGAGCTCCGCGATCCGGTCCGCGCACTCCTGCTCCGGCAGGGTGGCGAGCTCGGCGAACGAGCCCGGCCCGGACGCCCCGGCCACCGTCAGGTCGAGGCCGGCGGAGAACGCCCGGCCCTCGCCGCGGACGACCACGACGCGCACGTCGCCGGGGAGATCCTTGGCGAAGTCGCTCATCGCCTGCCACATCGCCGGGGTCTGCGCGTTGAGCACGTCGGGCCGGCACAGCGTGACCGTCGCGACCGGCCCGTCACATTCCAGCCGAACCCCGGTCGCCTCGGCGGTCACCGGGCGACCCGGGGCGCGGCGCTGGTGGACGACGCTGGTGGGCGGATCACGCCTTCTTGCGGCGCCGGGCGCCACCACGCTGCCGCAGCTGAACCCCGGACTCGGTGAGCACCCGGTGGATGAACCCGTAGGAACGGCCGGTCGAGGCCGCGAGCGCGCGGATGCTCTCACCCGAGGTGTACCGCTTGACCAGGTCCTTGGCGAGCGTCTGACGCTCGGCTCCGACGATCCGGCGACCCTTCTCAGTGCTGGTGGCTGTGCCAGTGGCTGCCATGCTGTGTCCTCACGTCCCAGACTGTGCGGTTCGGATACGGTCCCACCTATTAGACCGCCTCGAACGATCATGCGCCAGATATCAACTCTTCGCCAACCGACACGCTATGCGTTGTCACCTTCCCGGAAGAGTGACACTTCCGACGCGATCCGGGTCCCCCCGCAGGCGCCCGGACGGCGGCGGCGGGCGCTCCGTACCCTGCTCGGGTGATCGACCTCCTCGGCACCGCCGCCGGCGCGGCGGTGGTCTTCGCCGCCACCGACATCGACGACATCGTCATCCTGACGCTGTTCTTCGTCGCCGCCCGGACCACCGGGCGTCCCCGGCCCTGGCAGATCGTGGCCGGGCAGTACCTGGGCATCGGCGCGCTCGCGCTGGCCAGCGCGGTGGCCGCCGCCGGGCTGCTGGTGGTGCCCGATCCGTGGACCGGGCTGCTCGGTCTGCTGCCGATCGCCCTCGGCGTCCGCGCGCTGCTCGACCGCGACGCCGACGAGGGCCCGGCGGTGGTGGGCTCCGCCCTCGGCGTGGCCGGGGTGACGATCGCCAACGGCGCCGACAACGTCGCCGTCTACGTGCCGGTGTTCCGCGCCCTCGGCCCCGCCGACAGCGCGGCCTTCCTGCTGGTCTTCGTGGTGCTCATCGCGCTCTGGTGCGCGGCCGGCGCCTGGCTCGGCGGCCACCCCCGGGTGACCCGGCTGGTCGAGCGCGCCGGCCACTGGCTCGTCCCGGCCATCTTCGTCGCCATCGGCCTGGTCATCCTGGCCACCTCCGGCGTCCTGACCCACCTGCTCGCCCTGGTGCGCTGAGCGCGGCGCCCCGGTCAGGCGAGTTCGACGAGTTCGAGCAGGTCGTCGCTCCAGGCGTCCTCGTCGCCGTCGGGGAGCAGGATGGCGCGGTCGGGCTTCAGCGCCATGACCGCGCCGGGGTCGTGGGTGACCAGCACGATCGCGCCCGGGTAGCGGGCGATGGCGTCGAGCACCTGCTCCCGGCTGACCGGGTCGAGGTTGTTCGTCGGCTCGTCCAGCAGCAGCACGTTCGCCCCGGAGCAGACCAGGGTGGCCAGGGCCAGCCGGGTCTTCTCGCCGCCGGAGAGCACCCCGGCCGGCTTGTCCACGTCGTCGCCGGAGAACAGGAACGCGCCGAGGATCTTGCGCAGCTCGGTGTCGGTCTGCTCGATGGCGGCGCTGCGCATGTGCTCCAGCACCGTCCGCTCCACGTCGAGCGTCTCGTGCTCCTGCGCGTAGTAGCCCAGCCGCAGGCCGTGCCCGGCGTGCACCTCGCCCGTGTCCGGCTCCAGCAGGCCGCCGAGCATCCGCAGCAGGGTGGTCTTGCCGGCGCCGTTGAGGCCGAGGATGGCCACCCGGGAGCCCCGGTCCACCGCCACGTTGACGTCGGTGAAGATCTCCAGCGAGCCGTACGACTTGGACAGGCCCGTCGCGGTGAGGGGCGTCTTGCCGCACGGCGCCGGGCTCGGGAAGCGCACCTTCGCCACCTTGTCGGCGACGCGGACCTCCTCCAGGCCGGCGATGAGCTTCTCGGCCCGCCGGGCCATGTTCTGCGCGGCGACGGTCTTGGTGGCCTTGGCCCGCATCTTGTCGGCCTGCGCCATCAGCGCGCCGGCCTTCTTCTCGGCGTTGGCCCGCTCCCGGCGGCGGCGGCGCTCGTCGGTCTCGCGGGCCTCCAGGTACGCCTTCCAGCCGAGGTTGTAGACGTCGACCACGGAGCGGGTGGCGTCGAGGAACCAGACCTTGTTCACCACCGACTCCAGCAGCGAGCCGTCGTGGGAGATCACGATCAGGCCGCCCTTGTGGTTGGCGAGGAAGCCGCGCAGCCAGGTGATCGAGTCGGCGTCGAGGTGGTTGGTCGGCTCGTCGAGGAGCAGGATGCCGCCGCCGTTCTCCCCCGCGTCGCGGAACAGGATCCGGGCCAGCTCGATGCGGCGGCGCTGACCGCCGGAGAGGGTGCCGATGGTCTGGGCGAGCGCCCGGTCCGGCAGCCCGAGGTTGGCGCAGATGCGGGCGGCCTCGGCCTCGGCGGCGTACCCGCCCAGGGAGGCGAACTGGTCCTCCAGCGCGCCGTAGCGGCGGACCAGCTTGTCGTCGGCGCCCTCGGCGAGCTTGGCCTCGATCTCCTTCATCTGGGCCATCAGCACGTCCAGGCCCCGGGCGGAGAGCACCCGGTCGCGGCCGGTGACCTGCAGGTCGCCGGTCCGCGGGTCCTGCGGGAGGTAGCCGATGGCGCTGCGCCGCTCGATCTGCCCGGCGTACGGCTGTCCCTCGCCGGCGAGCACCTTGAGCGTGGTGGTCTTGCCGGCGCCGTTGCGGCCGACCAGGCCGATCCGGTCACCCGGCTGCACCCGCAGCGTGGTGTCGGACAGCAGGATCCGGGCGCCGGCGCGCAGCTCCAGGCCGGTGGCAGTGATCATGTCGGAGGACTCGCTCTCGGGATCTGGAAGGGCTGACTCAGGGCACGCGAAAGCGCCGGCGAGCACGAGGCCCGTCGGCGCGGGGCGGTTCAGCCTTCGCAGAGCAGCACGGGGGCAAGTGTACCGGGCGCCGCCCGACCGCCCCTCCGGATTACCGGCCAAGATCATCGGGTACCGAAACACCGTCCGGACCCGGTCCGGTACCGCAACCACCAAAACGGATCGAAACGGTGATCGGGGTAGACATGGAGCTGAACGAGAACGCGCGGATCGACACCAGCCAGGTGGACGACCGGCGAGGATCCGGCGGGGGCGGCGGGCTGGGCGGCATCCCCATCCCGATCGGCGGCGGCCGGGGCGGCATCGTCGGCCTCGTCATCGCCGTGCTGGTCGCCCTCGTCGGCGGCGGCTTCGGTCTGAACGCCGCCACCAACGGCGGCGGGGACCCGCAGGGCGACAACACGTCGCTGGAGCAGAAGTGCTCGGCCGACGACGCGCTCAAGCAGCTCGACTGCCGCAACGCGCTCTACGTCAACTCCATCCAGGCGTACTGGCGCACGGCCCTGCCCGAGGCGTTCGGCGAGCAGTACCGCCCGTCGCGGACGGTGTTCTTCAGCCAGGGCGTCAGCACCGCCTGCGGGCAGGCCGACTCCGGCGTCGGCCCGTTCTACTGCCCCGCCGACGACCTGGTCTACATCGACCTCACCTTCTACCAGGTGCTGGCGCAGCAGCTCGGCGCGGAGGGCGAGTTCGCCCAGCCGTACGTGCTGGCCCACGAGTACGGCCACCACGTGCAGGACCTGCTCGGCACCGAGGCCCAGATGCGCCGCCAGCAGCAGCGCGACCCGGACAGCGCCAACGCGCTCTCGGTGAAGCTCGAGCTCCAGGCCGACTGCTACGCCGGCGCCTGGGCGAAGAACGCCACCGGCACCGCCGACGAGAGCGGCCAGAAGATCTTCACCAGCATCACCGAGCAGGACATCCGGCAGGCCATCGACACCGCCGAGAAGATCGGCGACGACGCCATCTCCGAGCGGGCGAACCGGCCGGTGAACCCGGAGGAGTTCACCCACGGCTCCTCCGAGCAGCGCCGGCAGTGGTTCACCCGGGGCTACGAGACCGGCGACCCGAAGTCCTGCGACACCTTCGGCGGGGCGCTGTGACGGCAGCGGGACGGGCGGGCTGACCGCCCGTCCGGACGGACGCGCGTACGGGCCCGGTCGCCACGGCGACCGGGCCCGTACGCGTTGCGGCGCAGGCGGTGGTCAGACCCGCTGCCAGAGCGCCGGCACGTTCGGCGGCTCCCAGCCGGGCTGTGCGGTGTGCCCCTGCAGGCAGCGGTAGGAAACCCCGGCGTAGTCGACCGTCGCGCCGGTGGCGTACACGGCGCCGACCTGCCAGGTCGTGCCGCCCGGCGGGTTGCCGGTCGAGGTGGGCGTGGGGGTCGGGCCGGGGCCCGCGGCGGTGACCAGCGTCAGCCCGTACGCCGCCAGGATCGGGTTGACGGGCTGGAAGTACATCGTGCCGCCGGTGCTGCAGTTGCCGGAGCCGCCCGAGGTGACCCCCTGGGCCTGGTCTCCGGAGATCCAGGAGCCGCCGGAGTCGCCGGGCTCGGCGCAGGCGTTGCTGCGGGTCAGCCCGCTCACCGTGCCCTCGGGGTAGGTCACCGAGGCGTTCTTCTGCTGGATGGTGCCGCAGCGCCAGCCGGTGGTGGAGCCGGACCGGCAGACCGCCGCGCCCACCGCCGCCTCGGCGCTGCCGGCCACGGCCACGGTCCCGCCCCGGTAGTCGTTCACCAGCCCGCGTGGGGTGTTCCCGGCGTCCACCTGCACCCACGCGTAGTCGCGGCCGGGGAAGGTGGAGCCGCGCACCGTGCCGCCCGGTTGCGAGGTGCGGGCACCGGCCCGGCCGCAGTGGCCGGCGGTGACGAAGCCCCCGTTGACCGAGAACCCGATCGAGCAGCGGCTGCTGCCGGTGTAGTAGGCGTTGCCGCCGATCACGTCCGCGTACGGCCTCGGGTCCTCCGTGCTGGCGCGGACGCGCAGCACGCCGGCCGGCACCCCGGCGGCGGTCGCGAAGGAGCGGGCGGCGGACGCGCCGCCGTCGCGGGCGAGGACCACGACGGCGTTGCCGGGCAGGTCGGCGTACCAGCCGACCACCGCGGCCGGCGCGGCGGCGGCCCCGCGGTTCAGCCGGTCGACAGCCGCGTCCAGGGCACGCTCGGGGTATGTCACCGCAACCGGGAGCGCGCCGAGGTTGCGGACCGAGGCGGCGTCGGCGGCGCTGGTGACGCCGACCGCTACGGCGTCGCCCCGCTCCACGACCCAGGTGCCGCCGTAGCGGGCGCCGAGGGTGGTGCGCAGCACCCGCTGGACCCGGCTGGCCCGGTCGTCGACGTCGAGACGGGCGCGGGCCTGGGCCGGGGTCAGCCGCAGGTCCCGCTGCAGGGCGGCGAACATCTCGGGGGCGACGCCGTCGGGGGCGGCGACCGGGGCGGCGGACGCGGCGGTGGGCTCGGTGCCGGCGTGGGCGGCCAGGGCAACGGTCAGCACCAGAGCAGCGGCACTCAGGGTAGTCGCCGTCACGGTGGCTGTTCGGCGGAGCATGGGGTTCTCCTCGCAGTCAGGACAGTGTGGAGGGGCGAAGCGACCGGGTGTGAGCAGGCACGAAGTGCCGCGCGGCGAGCCACTGGCCGGTGCGCTACTAGAGAGACAACATTTGTTGTTAACTCTGTTGCCATTACCGTAGGTTAGGCATCCGATGCCGTCAATAGAGGCGACAGTCGATCTGACTCCGTCTCGCGTCAGCGCAGGGAGTTGCCCGTGTCCCCGTCGCGCCCGCCCCGGACGGCGTGCCGTTCGCCGTCGGCACCTTCGACGAGATCGGCCCGCTGTCCCGCGCCGACTTCCCGCACCGGCACACCTTCTACGAGCTGGTGTACGTCACCCACGGCCGGGCGTCGCACGTCATCGACCTCGACGCCCACCCCGTCCGGCCGCCGCACCTGTTCGTGATCACGCCGGGCCAGGTGCACCACTGGCAGGACCAGCGCGACCTGCGCGGGCACGTGCTGCTCTGCGCCGCCGAGTTCCTGCTCACCGTGCCGGCGGCCCGCGACGCGCTGCACCGCTCGACCCACCGCTCCTGGCGCCCCCGCGACGCCACCCAGGCAAGGAGGGTCGTCACCCTGCTCCGCTGGACGACCGCCGAACACCGCCGGGCCGCGCCGGGCCGCGACAACACCCTCCGGGCCTACCTGCACCTCCTGCTCACCGAGGTACTCCGGGCCCGCCCCACGCGGCCGGCCACCGACCCGCCGCCCGAGGCCTCCACCCGCAACCGCCGGGCCGCCGCCATCGCCCGCCGCTTCGAGGAGCTGCTCGCCGAGCCGGATCTCGTCGGCGAGCCGCCCCGCACGTACGCCCGCCGCATCGGCGTGTCGGTGCGCCACCTCAACGCCGCGGTGCCGCTGGCCACCGGGACCACCCCCGCCCGGCTGATCCGCCGGGCCCGGGTGCTGGAGGCGAAACGCCTGCTGACCGGGACCGACCTGACGGTGGCCGCCATCGCCGGCCGGCTCGGCTTCGCCGACCCCGCCTACTTCTGCCGGTTCTTCCGCCGCGAGGTCGGCGACTCCCCCGGCGCGTTCCGACGGGACGGCGGAAAACACCACGACCGCGACCTGCGACACATCGACGCGCACTGACGTCGGTCAATAGCGTCGGATCGCCGGCCGCGCCGGCTGACCCGGCGTCGCGGGCCCCCGGCCCGGCCGGGCCGGGAATTCCGTTGCCCCACGAGGAGGAGCGCTCATGAACGGTGCACCAAACGACGCGCAGGAGCCCGGCGAGCCCGGTCGCCGCAGCGGCGTGACACGCAAGAGCGTGCTGAAGGTGGCGGCGCTGGCTCTGCCCGCTCCGTTCCTGGTCGCCGGCGCCGCGCAGGGCGTGGGCACGGAGGCGACCGCGTCGCCACCACCCCTCACCCCGTACTGCGACGACGGCGACGACCCGACGCCGGAGCAGATGGAGGGCCCCTACTTCAAGCCGAACTCGCCGCGGCGCACGTCCCTTGTCGAGGCCGGCGTGGTCGGCACCCGGCTCACCGTCACCGGCCACGTCTTCGGGCTGGACTGCCGGCCGGTCCCCGGCGTGCTGCTGGACTTCTGGCAGGCGGACGCCAACGGCGCCTACGACAACACCGGCTACCGGCTGCGCGGCCACCAGTTCACCGACGCCGCGGGCGCGTACCGGCTCACCACGATCGTGCCGGGCCTCTATCCCGGACGGACGCGGCACATCCACGTCAAGGCGCAGGCGCCCAGCCGGCCGGTGCTCACCACCCAGCTGTACTTCCCCGGCGAACCGCGGAACAACACCGACCCGATCTTCGACCCCGCCCTGCTCATGGCGGTGCGTGCGGTGGACGGCGGCCGGGAGGCCAGCTTCGACTTCGTCCTGAACGTCACCTCCGGTCCCACCCCCACCCCGACCGGCACCGCGCCCGGCGGCACCTGGGCACCCGGCACCGCGTACCCGGCCGGCGCCCGGGTGACGTACGGCGGCCTGGGATACCGGTGTCTCCAGGCGCACACCGCCCAGCCCGGCTGGGAGCCGCCGCACACGCCGGCGCTCTGGGCCAGGGACTGACGCGGGACCGTGAAACGGACCGGTCGCCCGTCCTGTCGTGGGTCGGGGGCGGGCGACCGGTCACCCCAGGATCCACAGCGGTCCGGGCGCGGGCCGGACGCGCCGGGGCTACAGCGGTCCGGGCGGGGCGGCATCCACGGCCGGGGCACTTCGGGCGGGGCGGCATCCGCATCAGGCGGGCACGGGCCGGCCGCGCGACGGCCGTTGCGGGGCCGGCCGAATCAGGCCGAGCCGCGGAGCGCCGAGACCCGTTCGCCGAGCTGCTCCACCTGGTGCAGCCCGTCGCGGAGCAGGTCGAGCGCGTCCCCGGGCCGATCCCACCCGTCCAGCCGGTCCGCCAGCAGGAGAACCAGCGCGGCCAGCTCCCGGCGCCGCCCGGCCGACCGGTAGCCGGCGATCGCCGCCCGCAGGTGCCGCTCGGCGCCGGCCCGGTCCCCGACGTCGGCCCGCAACAGCCCACGCACCCGCTCGGCGCGGGCCGCCACCACCGCGTCGCCGTCCGGGTCGGCGTCCCGCAGCAGCGCCTCGGCGCGCTCGGGCTGTCCCAGGGCGTGGTGGACCTCGGCCAGCTCCACCCCGACGTCCCCGGCCAGGGCCCGCTGCCCGGCGTCGGCCAGCGCCGTGTGCGCGTCCGCCAGGTCGGCGAGGGCGCCGGCCAGGTCGCCGGTCGCCCGGCGCCCCTGTCCCCGGGCCCGGTGGCAGCACGCCAACTGCACCCGCATGGCGACCTGCCGGGCCGCCTGGCGGGCCTGCTCCGTGGCGACTTCAGCCTCCGCCGCCCGTCCCGAGGCGAGCAGCGAGCGCGCGACGGCCAGGTGCAGCTCCGCCACCCGGGCCGGCGCGGGCAGCACCGCCAGGGCCAGGGCCCGCGCGGCGTCCTCCGCCGCCGCGTCCCCGTCGCCGAGTGCCACGTGGCAGAGCACCAGCTCGGCGTGGAGGGCCAGCAGGGCCGATGGGTCCGGATAGCCCTCCCGGGTCAGGGCGTCCCGTGCCTCAGTGAGCAGGTAGCGGGCGTACCGGGGATCACCGGCTTGGCACGCCACCGCCGCGCGGCCGGCCACCACCTCCGCACGAACGTGCGGCGGCGCCCCTGCCAGCAGCTCCTCGGCCCGGTCCACCTCGACTGACGCGGCGTCGAGATCGCCCCGGCGCAGCGCGGCACCGGCCAGACCGAGCCGGGCCCGGGCGGCCAGCACCGGCTCGGCCAGGTCGACGGCGGCCACGGCCACCTCCCGGAGGAGGGCGCTCGTCCCGCCCGCCGCCCCGGCCAGGTCCGCATCGACCAGCCGGAGGCACAGGCGCACCGCCTCGGCCGGAGAGCGGCCGGTGGTCAGGTCCGCGGGGGTGACGCCGAGCCGCTCGGCGAAATGGGCGACGGCGTCGGCGGAGGGCACCCGGCGTCCGCCCTCGACGGCGGAGACATAGGCCGCGGTGTACCGGGGCTCGGCAAGGGCGCGCTGGGTCAGGCCCCGCTCCGCCCGCAACCGCTGGAGGCGCACGCCCAGCCCGCCCGGCGCCCCACCTGCGACGACGGGCTCCGGCGGCCCGGTCACCGACACGCGCTCCGCGACGGCCGGCTCCGGCCCGGTCACGGACCCGCGCTCCGGCGTAGCGGGCTCCGACCGGGTCACGACAGGCGCTCCGCCGCGCGCAGGCCCCGGCGCAGCACCGCCGCGGCCGCGTCCCGCTCCGACCGGCCCAGCAGCAGCTCGGCGAGGTGGCGGCAGGTGATCACCACGTCCCCCATCAGGCCGGCCCGCTCGTACCGGTCGACCGCGCGCAGCAGCAGCCGCCGCGCCTGGTCGTCGTCGCCCTGGGCGGCCCGCACCAGCCCGCGTACCCGGTCGGCCTCGGCCATCAGCTCACGGTGGTCGCAGGCGGCAACCGTCCGGGCGGCCTCCTCGGCCAGCTCGCCCGCCTCGTCGAGGGCACCCTCCCGCCGGCGCGCCTCGGCCAGCTCCAGCGTCGCCCCGGCGTGGTCGAGCACCGCGCCGACGGCGCCCAGCATCTCCCGGGCGGACCGCAGTTCCGTTCCCGCCTCCCCCGGCCGCCCGGCCCGCAGCAGCACGTAGCCACGGGCCCAGCGGCACAGCGCGATCTCGCGGGTCAGCCCCAGCTCGGCGTAGCCCCGGGTGGCCTCGCGCAGGTGCCGGTCCGCCTCGGCCAGCTCGCCGTCGCGGCGCAACTGCCCGGCCACGGCGTGGAACTGCGCCACCCACTCCCGGTTGCCCACCCGGCCGAGCAGGGGCGTCACCTCCCGCTCCAGCCGCCGGGCCCGCTCCCGCCAGCTCAGCTCGAGGAACGTGTACATCAACGCGTTGGTCAACCGCAGCTCGGCGTCGGCGTCCGCCGGCGGCGCCGCCCGCAGGTCCCGCAGGCCGGCCTCCAGCATCGCCACCGCCCGCGGGGCGTCCCCGGTGACCAGCAGGCAGTACGCCTGCCGGGCCAGCACCGCCGCGCGCAGCGCGGGGCACCCGTCGGGCAGCGCCTTCGCCAGCTCGTCGTAGCGGGCGGCGGCGTCCTCCGTCAGCCCCCGGTGCAGTTGCGCCTCCGCCAGGTGGTACCCGGCCCAGCCGGCCAGTTCGGACAGTCGGTAGTGCTCCGCCCGGCGGCGTACCGCGGTCAGCGCCCGCTCGGCGGCGTCCAGCCGGCCGGCGGAGAGGGCCCGCCTGGCCGCCGCGTGCTCGGCCGCGAGCCGGGCGGCGGCGTTGGCCGGTCGGCCGTACCGCAGGTCGTCCACCGGCAGCCCGAGCCGGTCCGCGAAGTATGCCAGCGCCTCGGGGCTGGGCATCCGCGCGCCCGACTCCACCGCGCCGAGGAACGCGCGGGTGTAGCGGGAGCCGACCACCTGCTGCTGGGTCAGGCCCTGGGCCACGCGCAGCCGCCTGATCCGGTCGCCCAGGCTCTCCACCACCAGGTCCTCGTCGGAGGCGCTCTCGGCACCGACCACGACGACGTCGGCCGCAGCCGTCTCCGCCATCCCGGCTCCTTCCCCACCCTCCCGCCCAGCCTAGTGCGACCGCCGTCCGGTCGGCCGGCCCCGAGCGGCGTCACGCCGGGCCGGAGTCGCCCTGGCCCCGGATCAGGACGGCGCGGGCTCGCGCACCAGGATCCGAACGGCCCGGGCGCCGGCGACGGCGGCGACCAGCACCGCGTGTCGGGGCTCGGGGACGTCGAGCAGGCGCTCGGCGCGGATGGCGGCGAGCGGGGCGAGCCGCCGGTCGGCGAGGACGGTGTCCACCGCACGCCGGTCGCCGCCGCAGACCAGCGCGCTCAGCGACGGCGCCGCCGGCAGCAGCAGGCGTACGGCCAGGTCGGCGGCGTCGCCCAGCGCCGCCTTCGCCTGGTTGTCGCGGCGTCGGGCGAAGCGCTGCTGGGACCAGCCGCCGGCGGCGGTGCGGCCCTGCACGTACCGGGTGTCCACCTTGGAGACCGCGAGCTCCTCCCCCGCCGCCACGCCGACGGCGACCGCGCCTTTGCGGGCCAGCAGCAGGCCGATCCGGCGGGGCGTGACCGCGGCGGCCACGAAACCGGGCACGTCCGAGGCGGCCCGCGCGCCGGGCGGGGTGTGCAGCTCGGCGCTCGCGCCGTCCGGGGCGGCGAGCAGCAGGCCGTACGCCTGCGCGGTGGTGGTGGGCGGGCCGTGCCGGTCGGCGAACCCGGCGACCCAGCGGGCGACCCGCCCCGGAGCCACCTCGACCCACCGGCCCCCGCCTACCGCCGGCCTGCCGACCACGACAACCTCCCTGGTGACGTTCGTGCCGGAACGTGGACCGGATCAGCCACGGAGCAACCGCCACGTCGCGAGCGCCGTGTCGGCCGCGCCGGCCGGCGCCCCCGCCGCCGTCCAGGTGGCGATGACGCCGGTCAGGGCGCCGGCGAGGTAGGCGGCGTGGACGTCCACCGGCACGTCGTCCGTCCCCCGGGGACGGACCCGGCCCTCCAGGCTCCGCCGCAGTTCGGCGGCGAGCCGGTCCCGCAGGCCCGCCGCGAAGCGGGCGCTGCCGTGCGGGGACAGCATCCGACGGTAGAGGACGGCGTTGGCGGCGACGGTGTCGAAGAGGTCGCGGAGCGGCTGCGGCGGCTCGTCGCGCGGGGCGTCCAGCGGGCAGAGCGCCGCGGCGCGCGCCACCTGGGCCACCGCCTCCTCCATCGCGTCCGCGACGAGCGCGTCCAGGTCGGGGAAGTGGAGGTAGGTCGTCGCGCGGTTCACCCCGGCCCGCTTGGCCACCTCGGCGATCGTGATGTCGCCCAGCTCCCGCTCGGCCGCCAGGTCGAGGACGGCCGCCCGCAGCCTGGCCCGGGTGCGCCGGACGCGGGGGTCGGAGGAGTTCACCCCGCCACTATACGACACCCGTGGTTTATGCGACAGGTGTCGGGTAACCTGCCGGGCATGCGGATCGAGATCTGGGCGGACGTCGTCTGCCCGTGGGCGTACATCGGCAAGCGGCGGCTGGAGCGGGCGCTGGCGTCCTGGGAGGGTGACCCGGTCGAGGTCGTCTGGCGGCCGTACCGGATCGACCCGTCCGCCCCCGCGCCCGGCGAACCCCTGGCGGATGTGCTGCGGGACCCGATGGTGGACGCCGCCCTGCGGGGGTGCGCGCCGGACCTCACGCCCGACGAGAACCGGGAACGCGTCTCCCGCATCGCGCTCGCCGAGGGCCTCGGCCCGCGCTGGGGCGCCGGCTGGCGGGCCAGCAGCCACGACGCCCACCGCCTCCTCGCCCTCGCCCACGAGGCCGGCGGCGCGCGCCTGCAGGACGCGGTGGCCGAGGAGGTCATGCGGGCACACTTCGTCGACGCCCTGGACATCAGCCTGCCCGGCGTGCTGGACGAGGTGTCCCGCCGGGCGGGCTTCCCGGCGGGAGGTGGGCTGCTGGCCGACGGCGGCGCCGACGCGACCGTCCGGGAGTTGGTGCTGCGGGGCCGGGCCGCGGGGGTGGCGACCTCCCCGACGTTCGTCGTGAACGGCGCGGCACTGCGGGGCGCCCAGCCCCCGGAGGTCATCCGCGGCTTCCTGACCGAAGCCGCCCGGCGCAGCCCGCGGCAACTCCCCGAGGAGATCGAGCGCCTCCGGCACGCCGAGGCGCTGCTGGATCTCGGCGACCCCCTCGGCGCCCTGACCCTGCTCCGGCCCCTGCTCGACGCCCACGGCGACGATCGCGGCACCCGGCTGCTCGCCGCCCGGGCATACTTCCACTCCGCCCGGCTCAGCCGGGCTCTGGCGATCCTGGAGCCGCTCGCGGCGGCGGCGCCGGACGACTCGTACGTGCACCTCCTGCTGGGGCGGACCCTCCAGCGGCAGGGCGACGCCCGGCGCGCCGCCGCCCACCTGCGCCTGGCGGCGGCCATGTCCCCCGGCTACGCCGCCTGACACCCGGGTCGCCCGCCGGGGTCGTCACGCCGCGGCCCGGGCAGGCCGTCCGCGGCAATGTCGACGCGGCGGGGCCGGGCGGGCGGCCTGCCC
>NZ_JBPQTP010000126.1:0-18493 GCF_051386395.1 Micromonospora sp. URMC 106 | reverse complement strand
CCGCCGGCACGGTCGACCGGGTGCCCACGGTGGTCCCCCCGCCGGCCGACGTCGACGACGAGCCCCGGGCCACGTCGCACGAGCCCCCGGCCGTCGCGTACGACCCCCCGGCCGTCGCGTACGACCCCCCGGCCGTCGCGTACGACCCCCCGGCCGTCGCGTACGAGCCGCCGGCCGTGCCGCACGAGCCGCCGACGGTCGCGTACGAGCCGCCCGCCCGGTCGGCCCGGGTGCCGCACCAGGCCGGGGACCGGCTGCCGACGCTCCGCCCGCCGGCGGACGAGCCCATGGCCGGGGTGATCCCGCCGCCACCGGCACCAGTCGATCCGTCGCCCGCGGAGCAACCGTCCCGGCACGCCGGGGAGCGGCTGCCGGAGCGCACCGGTCGGGAGGTGACGCCGCCGCGGCAGCGCTCCGCCGGCCGGCGCAACCAGCCGACCAAGCCGGTCCGGGTCAAGCCACCGAAGATCAAGTTCGGCGACCGGGACCCGGCGGTCGAGCTGGCCATCACCGAGATCGCGGGCCACCTCACCTTCACCCCGAACACCGTCACCGCCTGGTACTGGCTGCCGGAGGTGCGCTGGGCGTTCCGACCGGACGCGGAGCGGGAGGCGCTGCTCTCGGCGATCTCCGAGCAGTACGCCGGCCTGGCCGGCTTCCGGCTGCACCTGCGGCGCACCACCCGGCCCTTCCCGGCCGACGAGTGGGCCCGCACCATCGACGCGCACACCCCCGCCCCGCTGCCCGACGTCCCCGGCACCACCGGCTGGGCCGACCACCTGGTGGCCGCGCAACGGCACCTGCTCTCGGTCAACCACGCCGAGGGGCAGACCTACCTCGGTGTCACCTTCGCCCGCCGGTCCCTCGGCGACTCGCTCACCGAGCGGCTGCTGCGCACCTTCGGCCGCGGCGTCGCCGAGGGCGAACGCCGCAAGCTCGGGCGCACCGTCGAGCAGTTCGACGAGGTGCTCGGCGCTTTCGGCATGCGCGGGCGGCGGGTCACCGCGCAGGAACTGGAGTGGCTGCTCTACCGCTCGGTGGCGCTCTGCATGGCGCCGCCCGGCCGGCTCTCCCCGATCACCGACGGGCGATGGGAACGCGGCGACCTGCTCGCCCTCACCGAGCAGGTGGAGCGCTACCGCACCCCGTACGGCTCCACGGTCAAGCTCGTCAACCGGATGACCGGCGAGGAGCGGCACGTCGCCGTGCTGGCGGTGGGCCGGATGGAGCCGCTGGAGATCCCCGAGCGGCACGAGCCCTGGCTGCACTTCCACGAGCGGCTGCCCTGGCCGATGGAGCTCTCCACCCGGGTCGACATCCTGGGCTCCGGCGACTCCTTCCGCAACCTCGAACACCGGCTGCGGATGATCCGCTCCCAGCAGCTCGACTACGCCGAGCACGGCATCGACGCCCCGCCCGAGCTGGAGCGGCTGGCCAAGCGGGCCCTGGTGATCGGCGACGAGATGACCACCGGCCTGCCGGTCGACTCCGCCCGGGCACACGGCTGGCACCGCATCGCCGTCGGCGGGCGGACCCGCGAGGAGTGCCTGGAGCGGGCCCGGCGGCTGATCCAGCTCTACTCACGCGAGCTGCGCATCTCCCTGCAACACCCGAAGAACCAGGACTGGCTGGCCCGCGAGTTCATCCCCGGGGAGCCCATCGCCAACACCGGCTACGTCCGGCGGATGCCGGTCAACCTGCTCGCCGCCGCGCTTCCGCAGGCGGCCTCCACGGTCGGCGACCGGCGCGGCGACCTGATCGGGCGGACGGCCGGCACCTGCCGCCGGCCCGTCTTCCTCGACCTGCACTTCCCCATGGAAGTACGCGAACGCTCCGGCCTCGCCGTCTTCGTCGCCGAGCCGGGCGGTGGCAAGTCCACCCTGCTCGGCGCCCTGGGCTACCTGGCGGCCCGGCGCGGCGTCCAGGTGACGCTGCTCGACCCGTCCGGCCCGCTGGCCCGGCTCTGCGCCATGCCCGAGCTGCGGCCGTACGCGCGGGTGCTGAATCTGACCGGCTCCGAGCACGGCACCCTGGCGCCGTACTCGCTCATCCCGACGCCGCTGCGCAGCGAGTTCGGCAGCGGGGCGGCGGGCGACCGGGAGTTCGAGATCGCCGTCTCCAACGCCCGCGCCGAGCGGCGCATGCTCGTGCAGGACATCTGCATGATGCTGGTGCCCCCGCAGGTGGCCCGGGAGGCGTCCACCGCCACCCTCTTCCGGCACGCCGTACGCCAGGTGCCGGCGGAGGAGACCTCCACCCTGGACGACGTGGTCGCCTGCCTCAGCCAGCTCGACGACGACGCCGGCAAGGAACTGGCCAACCTGCTGCTGGACACCGCCGAGATGCCGCTGGCCATGCTCTTCTTCGGCCGACCGCCCGAGGGGCTGCTCGGCGCGGACGCGGCGCTCACCGTGATCACCATGGCCGGGCTGCGGCTGCCGGACCTGAAGATCGAGCGGGAATACTGGTCGGCCGAGGAGGCGCTCGCCCTGCCGATGCTGCACACCGCGCACCGGCTGGCGGTACGCCGCTGCTACGGCGGGTCGATGTCGTCCCGCAAGCTCGTCGGCCTGGACGAGGCGCACTTCATGGAGGGGTGGCGCTCCGGCCGGTCCTTCCTGGTCCGGCTCGCCCGCGACTCCCGCAAGTGGAACCTGGCGGCGCTGGTGGCCTCGCAGAACCCGAAGGACATCCTCGGCCTCGACGTGCAGAACCTCGTCTCCACCGTCTTCGTCGGCCGGATCGCCGAGGACGCGGAGATCGCCTCCGAGGCGCTGCGCCTGCTGCGGGTCCCGGTCAACGACGGCTACGAGGCCACCCTGGCCTCGCTATCCACCGCGGACGCGACCTCGGCCGCCCGGCTCGGATTCCGCGAGTTCGTGATGCGGGACGTCGACGGGCGGGTGCAGAAGGTCCGGGTCGACGTCTCGTACGTCGACGGACTGCTGGACCACCTCGACACCACTCCCGCCGCGATCGCCGCGGCCGCCGGGGTCCTGCCGGCCGTCCTGCCGAACCTGGAGGCGTGACATGGCGCGGGCCCGGGCACGGCTGGCGGCGTTCCTGCTCACGCTCGGCGTACTCGCCGGGGCCACGATCGGCTGGCCGGCCCTCGGCGCCACACCGGCCTCCGCCGCGCCACCGACGGCCCAGGCGGCATCGAGTGACCTCTGCACCACGCAGGAGTGGCAGGCCGACTTCCGCGCGTGCGTCGCCAAGCTCAAAGACGTGTCGGCAGCACGGGCCGAGTGCCTTGAGCCGCCGACGCCGGGGGCGCCTGACGCAGGTCTGGCTGGCTGGTTCGCCAGTTCACCCCCAGAGTCCTCATCAGGCGGCGTCACCGGCCGATACAGCCTCTATGGATATGCCGGATACAGCTATACAACTTATGACATTGGCTGCGCGTCAACGGTGCTCCACCCGGACTACAAGTTCACCACCACTGTCGCCAACGGCGAGTTCATGGTCGCTACCGCAGTAATTGGCGCCTCGAACGCACTGCGGGAGCGCGCCTGGGACCCGCGCTCGATGTGGGGCTGGGCTGACCCGTTGGTGGACCAGGCGACCAAGGCCGTCTACCAGAAGGTGTTCAGCGTCTTCGGCATCGTCACGCTCTGCGTGGTCGGCCTCTACCTGCTCTGGCGCTCCCGCCAATCGGACATGAGCAACGCGATGACCACGGCGGGTTGGGCGCTGCTGGTGATGGTGGCGGTGACCGCCCTGGCCGCCTGGCCCGTCAAGTCGGCCAACATCGCCGACGGCACACTCGTCACGACCCTGGGCGTGGTGCACGACGCTGTCGGGCCACAGTCGAAACAACCTGCGCCCGGCCGGTGCATCGATCCCGATCCGAAACGCTGCGAGGACAAACGCGCGCCCGCCGTTCGGGCCAGCGACACAGCCACCGAATCCATGCTTTACAGGAACTGGCTGCGGGGCGTTCTTGGGTCAGCCGACAGCGAGACGGCCAAGAAATACGGTCCGGCGTTGTACGACGCACGGTCGTTGACGTGGGGCGAGGTCCAGTCGATCCGCGCCAACCCGGCGACGCGTCAGGCGACGATGGAGGCAAAGCAGCAGCAGTGGATGAAGGTGGCGGAGCAGATTAAGGAGGAGGACCCGGAGGCGTACGAGTACCTCCAGGGCGTCCGGGACATGGACCGGATCGGCGCCGGATTCATCGCGGTGCTCGCCGCCGTGCTCTTCGCGATGTTCGACCTGACGGCCTCGCTGCTGGTGCTGCTGGGCTTCCTGATCTTCCGCTGGGCGGTGATCGCCGCGCCCATCCTCGGCACGGTGGGCCTGTTGCGACCGGCCAGCGCGGGGCTGCGGCGGCTGGGGAACGCGGTGGTCGCCGCCGTCTTCAACATCGCGATCTTCGGCACGGGCGCCGCCATCTACCTCTTCGCGGTCGACCTCATCATGAGCACACCGACGCTGCCGGGCTGGCTGCAGGTGGTGCTGGTCTGGCTCTGCGGCGTGGTGGGCTGGCTCCTCCTGCGTCCCTACCGGCGGATCACCCAACTCGGCGGCAAGGACAGCAGCGAGGCGGTCAGCTCGGCCGGCTCGTGGCACCGACGGTTCTTCCGGGACATGCGCACGGCCGCCCGGCTGGATGTGGCGGAGCCGGGTGGCACGGCCGAGCCGGCGATGGGTCGGCGTCGCGGCGCCGTGGCCGAGAGGAGCACCCTGCGGCCGGAAGCCCGGCGGGAGGACCCTTCGCACGCCTCGACCGGCGGTGGTCAGGAGCGGCAGCGTCCCGACGGCCGCGAAAAGGCCACCGAGGCGCCGGAAACCACGGAACGGGAACCCTCGCGCCCGGTCGCGCCCCGGCCCCGTCGACGGCAACCGGCCACCTGGACGGAGCCCGACGTGCCCGACGAGAGTCCGTCGTTCGTCATCTACCGTCCGGGCTCGGCCGACCGTGAGCCGGAACGGCCCACTCCGCGGATCCGCTCCGAGGCGCGGTGAGTGCGGTGCGTCGGGCGGTTGAATTCCTCGTCACCCGGTTGCTCCGGTCCCGGCTGGGCATCGCGCTCGCCCTCGCGGTCGTGGTGTTCGGGGTCATCGGGGCGGCCCGGCTGGTCTCCGGTCCCGGTGACCCGACGGACGGGCTCAGCAACCGCCCGAGTCGACCCATCACCACGGTCGCCCCGACCGCCGGTGACGACGGGGCCTTCTCGACGGGCGCTCCCCCCTCCCCGGTCACCCGTGCCGGCGAGCCCACGCCGGAGGAGACCGCCGAGCGCTTCGTCGCCGCGTGGTTGGGCAAGCCGGGCGCCACGGCGGACCAGTGGCAGGAAGGGCTGCGTCCGCTGTCGACCCCGTCGCTGACCGAGAAGCTGGCGGGCGCCGACCCGGCGGGGGTGCCGGCCGCGCAGGTGGCCGGTGAGGTCACGCTCCAACCCCGGACCGAGAACTTCGTCGAGGTGCTGGTCCCGCTCGACGCGGGACGGCTCCGCCTCGAACTGGTGGCGCCCGACGGGCGGTGGCTGGTGGACGCGGTGGACTGGGAGCAGGAATGAGCGACGAGACCCGATCCCGCCCTCGGCAGCTCCGGCTCGGCGCCCTGGCGGCCGCGCTGACCGCGACGTTCGCCCTGCTCTGCTGCACCGGCGGCGCCGGCGCCTTCTTCCTCACGGAATTGGGCGGCGACGCCGGTAGCGGCATGAGGCTCGCCAACCAGGACTGCACGGAGAATTCCCAAGTCAAGCTCGTTGGTGACCTGCCTCGGGTGCCTCAGTACGGCGAGCGCCAACTCCGCAACGCCGCCCGGATCATCAAGGTGGGCCAGGAAATGAAGGTGCCGCCGCGCGGCTGGGTGATCGCCGTGGCAACCGCTATGCAGGAGTCACGCCTCCTGAATCTTGCGAATCGCACCGTCGCCGAGTCCGGGAACCTGCCCAACGAGGGCATCGGAGCCGACCACGACTCCGTCGGCCTCTTCCAGCAGCGGGCGAGCTGGGGCAGCGTCGCTCAGCGGATGACGCCCGAGTATGCCGCCCGGAAGTTCTACGAAAAGCTGGTCAAGGTGCCCGGCTGGGAGCGTATGCCGCTGACGCGCGCCGCCCAGGCCGTGCAGATCAGCGCCTTCCCGGACGCCTACGCCAAACACGAGGAGAAGGCCGCCCAGATCGTGAACGCCCTGGCCGGCGGGGCGGCCCGTACCGTACTGGTCGGCGGGAGGCAGGCGTGCGACCGGGCCGCCGGGGGAGAGATCGCCGCCTCGGGCTGGACGGCCCCCATCCCGGGCGGCGTGGGGTCGGGCTTCCGCACGGCGAGCCGGCCGGGGCACAACGGGGTCGACATCGCGGCCCCGAAGGGCACCCTGATCCGGGTCGCCGCCACCGGTCGCGTCTTGGTCTCCCGCTGTGACCCGGACAATCGCGGCCGGCTCAGCTGCGATGTCGACGGCTGGCCGGACAAGGGCGGCTGCGGCTGGTTCGTCGACGTCCTGCACGCCGGCGGCTTCATCACCCGCTACTGCCACATGGTGAGCAAGCCCCGGGTTTCCGTCGGCCAGACCGTCGAGGCCGGCGAGGTCATCGGCGAGGTGGGCAGCAGCGGCAACTCCTCCGGCCCGCACCTGCACTTCGAGGTGCACGAGGACGAGGACCGCAGCAGCCGGGGCGCGATCGACCCGGTGCCGTTCATGCGCTCGCGGGGCGCGCCGCTCAAGGGCGCCGGATGAGGCGCTCGGCGTCATGAACGAGCCGCTTCCCGACCCGTTCGCCGACCAGCCGGACTGGGCCCCCCGGCCACCCCGACCGATAGAGATCGTGCCGGCCACCGGCCGGGTGGAGTTGCGTGGGCGGCGGGTGCTGGTCGGCCTGCCCGGGCTGGGCTGGCGCGGCGACCTGCGGGCCGACGAGCGGGTGGTGCAGGGCAGTCGGACCTACGTACCGGTCATCCCCGAACACGAGTGGTACCGGGCGGAATCCGACCAGGTGGAGGTCTTCGCGCCGCTGGTCCCGGTCGAGCGGGTCTGGGTGGAGACGGTGGGAGCCCGGCCGTCGGATACGTCGGTGGACCGTGAGGCGGGTGTCCGTCTCGTCTCCCTGGACGCCCCGGCGCACCGCGCACCGACCCCGGTTTTCGAGGCGGACGCCGTCACCGGCCGCCGGGTGGTACACGTCGTGGAGTCCGTCGAGCACCGGGACCTGCGGGCCGTCACCGAGACCTACTCGGGCGCCGACGGGGACATCTGCGTGCGGGTCACGCCGGAGATGGAGTGGTATCGCTGGGCCTGGCGGGGCCAGCCACCGACCACACTGGAGGTGCCGGTCCACCTGCTCTGGATCGAGTGACGGGTCAGCTTGCCGGTGCTCCAGCACAGACTCGCCAACCCTCCCTGTCCTGCACATCAAATCGCCAGGGATCGATCAGGCTCTGCTGCACCCCATCCACTGAGGCGGTACGGCGGATGACCGCCGTGACGGTGGCTGCCGATGAGCCATTCATGGAGACGACGACGCTTTCGACATTGATCGAAAAACTGGAACCAAGTTCCTGCTCACGTCGTTCGATTTGAGCTCGCAGATCCTCGATTGCCCTGAGGTGGCCGTCGCATGTGAACAGCAGCGCCCGATTCTGATCCCGCGCGACGAGCGCGGCCTGCAGATAGTTGACCACCGCGACGTCGGGAGACCCGCGGTCGGGCGCGGCGGCCCGGTTGTAGAGGACGAATCCGGCGGCGACGCCGCCGAGGCAGAGCGCCGCGAGCACGCTTGCGACGACCGTGAGCACAGTGCGCGTCCGCCGCCTCGGCCGCTCCGGCGCCGGGGCCGGGGCCGGCGGCGCCAGGTGGTCGGAGGGGGGCCGTTGCGCCGGTACGCGGGAGACCTGGGAACCGGCGGGGGGCTGCACTGATTCCACCCTCTGAGGCTAACGGCTGGGCGCCGGAGACCCAATGCCCCAGATGCAGCGGATCGTGACGGACCACTCCCCAATGGTGAGATCCACGACAACACCGGCGCAGCGCCGCCGCGCATCCCGGACGAGCCGCTCCGCCTGGGTTACGGTCTCTGCGCGGGGAGGAGTTGCCAACCTCGGGCAGAGGGGGTGGACGCGGTGACCGGTCCGAAGGCACGTACGAACCGCGCCGCCGCCCTGCACCGGCGGGCCGCCGCCACCGCGACCGCCGCCGCCGGCATCCTCGACGACACCCGTCCCGTCCCCGCCGACCAGCACCGCCAGTACGAGCTCGCCGACCGGCTCCGGTCCTCGGCGGCGGCGCTCGCCCCGGGCTGGGCGGGCGAGGCCCTGGAGACGCTGGCTCCTACCGCACCGGCCGGCGAGGGGCCGCCTCCCTTCGTCCGGGTCGGCACGGCGGCGCCGCTGGACGACGCGCGCTTCCCCGCACTGGTGCCGCTGCTCGGCACGGGGCATCTCGCGGTGGACGTCGACGCTCGGGACCCGCGGGTGGCGGGGCTGCTGCGGGCCGTACTGCTGCGGGTGTTGGCGGCGACGCCGGCCGGGGCGCTGCTGGTCCGCGCGGTGGACGCGACGGGTGCGGCGCTGGCGCCGTTCGCGGCGCTCGGGGACGCGGGCCTGCTGCCGCCCCCGGCGGTGGACGTCGCGGGCCTGCGGGCCGTGCTCACCGAGGCCGAGCAGTGGGTGGCCCCGGGGGCGAGCGGGCGTCGCCGGCACGACCGGACGCTGCTGCTGGTGATCGCCGCGCTGCCCGAGCAGACCGGCCCCACCGACCTGGCCCGGGTCGAGGCGCTGGCCGAGCAGGGCCGGTCCGCCGGGCTGCACCTGGTCGTCGCCGGTTGGCCCCCGGCGGGCCCGTACGCCGACCGGGCGCCGCTGCCGCAGGCGACGACGCTGGCGATCCGCAACGCGTACGCGCTGCTGGGTGACCCGCCGGGCGGGTCGTTCGCGGGTCCGGGCGCCGACCCTCCGGGCGGGCTGAACTCGCCGGTCTTCATCGAGGCGGATCCGCCCGCCGAGCTCGTCGACGCGGTCTGCCGCCGGTTGGCCGCGCAGGTGGAGGCGGGTTCCCGGCTGGCCCTGACCGACCTGTTGCCCGCGCCCGACGAGGAGCTGTGGACGGCGACCGCCGTGGACGGGCTCGCGACGACCGTCGGTGACGCGGGTGGCCGACAGGTGTCCCTCGGTTTCACGGAGCTGACCCCGCACTGGCTGGTCAGCGGCCGCTCCGGCGCGGGCCGGTCCACGTTCCTCACCACGGCGCTGCTGGGGCTGGCCGCCCGGTACGGCCCCGACGAGCTGCTCCTCTACCTGGTGGACCTCGCCGACGCCGAGTCCTTCGTGGAGTTCCTCCAGACCGAGCGGGACCGCTCGTGGATCCCCCAGGTCCGGGCCGCCGCGATGGCCGCCGACCGGGAGTACGTGCTGAGCCTGCTCGACGAGCTGGCGGCGGAGGTGCGCCGCCGGGAGGAGGCCGGCAGCCGGGCGGGCGGGCAGCGCTTCGCCGAGCTGCGGCAGCACCGGGCCATGCCCAGGATCGTCTGCGTGCTGGACAATCTTCCGCTGCTCTTCGCCGAGCGGGACCGGCTGGCCGGGGACGTCGCCACCCGGCTGGACGCGCTGGCCCGCACCGGGCGCGCGTACGGGGTGCACCTGGTGCTGGCCGGCGAGGGCGACCTGGGGCTGGGCTCGCGTACCGACCGCGACTCGGTGCTGGGGCAGTTCCCGGTGCGGGTGGCGCTGCCCGGCGGCGGCGCGGTGCTGGAACCGACCAACGACTCGGCGGCGGGGCTGCCGGTGGGCAGCGCGGTGGTGAACACTGCGGGCGGGCTCGGCGGCCCTCGGGGCGCCATCCGGGGGCACGAGCGGATGGTCCGCTTCCCGGACCCGCAGGACCATCCCGACACGGTCGAAGAGCTGCGGCACCGGCTCTGGTCGGCGCGACCGGAGGGGGCCACCCCGCCGGTGGTCTTCGCCGGCTATGCCCGCCCGCTGCTGCGCAACGACCCCCGGCACCGGGCGGCGCTGGCCGGGCGGGCGCCCGGTCCCGCCGCGCTGCTGGGCCGGGCGGTGGACGTGGCCCGGACCACGGTAGCGGTGCCGCTCGGGCCGGCACCGGGGCGCAACCTGGCCGTGCTCGGCCCCGGCCCGGAGGCGGCCCGACTCCTGGTCACCGCGGCCCGCAGCACCGCCGCCCACCACGCGCCGGGGACCGTCCGCTTCGTGCTCGCCGCGCCGGACGACGACTGCCGGCCGCTGGCCGACGCGCTGGCGGCCGAGCTGGCCGCCCGTCACCCGGTCGAGACGGTGGACGCGGCCGGCCTGCTCGCCGCCGTGGACTCCGCCGAGCCGGCCTACCTGGTGGTCTTCGGCCTGGACGTGCCGTCACCGGAGCAGTTGCCCCTGGAGCGGCTGCGCGCGCTGCTGCGCGAGGGTCCGCCCGCCGGCCGGCACCTGCTCGGCCGCTGGCGCACGGCGCCGTCGTTCGCGGCGCTGCTGGAGCCCGACGGCGAGGTGGACAAGCTCGCGGCGGTGGCCGTGGTGGATCTGCCCGGCGCCCAGCTCACGTCGGTCTTCGGCCGGCCGGTGGAGTGGCGGCCCCGGCCCGGCCGGGCGGTGCTCTGGGACTCACCGGGCGAGCAGGGCACCGTACTGGTCCCCTTCGCCGGCGAGGAGGGTGAGCCGACATGAGCCGCAGCGGGGCACGGAGCAGGGCCGCGCACGCCGGCCCGGGACGTCAGCGATCGGCCGCCGGGCCGCCGTCGGGTCGGCCCGACGCCGCGGCGTCGGAGGCCGTGGCGGGCGGCGACCCGGCGCCCGCCGCGTGGACCGAATACCTCGCCGCCGCCCGGCAGCTCGACGGGGTGCGCCGCGACGCGGCCACCGCCGCCGGCGAGCAGGCCCGCTCGGTGCAGGCTGCCCGGGAGGAGCTGACGGCCGTCCGCGCCCGGCTGGCGTCGCAGGAGACCCGGCTGCGCGAGTTGGGCGTACCGCCGATCTCGCTGGTCCCGACGCCGCCGGAGCTGACGGAGGCGGCCCGGTCGATGGCGGGCGGGCCGGCCGCGGTGCTGGCCGCGCTCCGCGCCGCCCGGGGCCGCGCGGACGCCGCGGACGCCGCGTTGACCGCGCGCGGCCTGCCCCGCCTGGCCGCCTGGCCGGCGCGCCCCCGCAACCTGCTGCTGTACGGGCCGCTGGCGCTGCTGGTGCCGCTGCTCCAGGTGGCGCTGTTCGTGACGACCGGCACCGGGGCGGCGAGCGTGGCCGCGTTGCTCTGCGGGCTGCCGATGCCGGCGATGGCGTTCGCGGCGGGCTGGCTCGGCGTCGGGCGGCTCTTCCCGCCTGCGGAGGGTGGCCGGGTCGACCGCACGGCCCGGCTCGGCGCGCTGGTGTGCCTGGTCCCGGCCGTGCTCGTCAGCGCGGGCCTGCTGCTCGCGATGCTGGCCGGCTGAGCGGAACCGCCGCCGGGCGCCGCGCGCACCCGCGCGGCGGTGCCGGTGCCGCGCCTCGACACGCGACGGCCGGCCGACCCGGGTGCGGGTCGACCGGCCGGTTGGTCGGTCAGCGGGGGATGATCAGCGCCATCGCCTCGGCGCGCGACTTGGCGTCGTGTTGGAGCGTGCCCCGCACGGCCGAGGTGATCGTCTGGGCGCCCGACTTCTGGATGCCGCGCATCGCCATGCACATGTGCTCGCATTCGAGCACCACCACCACGCCGCGCGGCGCGAGCCGCTCCATCAGCAGGTCGGCGATCTGCGAGGTGAGCCGCTCCTGGACCTGCGGCCGGCGGGCGAAGACCTCGACCAGCCGGGCCAGCTTGGACAGGCCGGTGATGCGGCCGTCCGGCCCCGGGATGTAGCCGATGTGGGCGCTGCCCCGGAACGGCAGCAGGTGGTGCTCGCAGAGGCTCATCACGTCGATGTCCCGGACGAGCACCAGCTCCTGGTGGTTGGCCTCGAACGTGGTGCTGAGCACCTGGGCCGGGTCGACGCGCAGTCCGGCGAAGAGTTCGGCGTACGCGCGGGCCACCCGGGCCGGGGTCTGCTGGAGCCCGTCGCGGTCCGGGTCCTCCCCGACGGCGACGAGGATCTCCCGGACGGCCTTCTCGATCCGGCCGAGGTCCACGGTGTCCTCGACGGGCCGGCCGGTGAGCTTGCCGCTGATCAGGCGCGCGGCGACGTAGTCGAGGCCGTCCTCGTCGGGCTCGGTCGCGGAGACGGCCAGCCCCCGGTCGTCCCGGGAGCTGGCCGTCGGGTCGGTGCTCAGTGCGTACCGTCCGAGTTGTTCGAGGAGCTGCCACCGACTGTCGCCTGCGCGCCGTCGGCTTGGGCCTGCACCTTCAGCGCGTCCTTCTCCGCCGGCGTGAGCACCGGCGGCTCGGTGGAGGGCTGACGCTTGCCGAAGCCGTTGTACGGCGCCATCGGCGGTCGCTTGGCCACCCGGGCGCAGATCCGGGCCATGTCGGCGGTGGAGAGGGTCTCCTTCTCCATCAGCTCGAGCACGATGTTGTCCAGGACGTCCCGGTATTCCACCAGGATCTCCCAGGCCTCGTCGTGGGCCAGCTCGATCAGCGCCCGCATCTCGCCGTCGATCTCGGCGGCGACGGCGTCGGAGTAGTCCCGCTCGTGGCCCATGTTGCGGCCCAGGAACGGCTCGTCGCCGCTGGTGCCGTACTTGACCGCGCCGAGCTTGGAGCTCATGCCGTACTGCGTGATCATCGCGCGGGCCAGCTGGGTGGCCTTCTCGATGTCGTTGCCGGCGCCGGTCGTCGGCTCGTGGAAGACCAGCTCCTCGGCGGCCCGGCCGCCCAGCGCGTACGCCAGGGTGTCGATCATCTCGGCGCGGGTCTGGGTGTACTTGTCCTCCGTGGGGAGCACCAGGGTGTGACCCAGCGACCGGCCGCGGGACAGGATCGTCACCTTGTGCACCGGCGCCGCGTGCGGCAGCGCCCAGGCGACCAGCGCGTGCCCACCCTCGTGGTACGCGGTGATCTTCTTCTCCTGGTCGCTCATCACCCGGGTCCGCCGCTGCGGCCCGGCGATCACCCGGTCGATCGACTCCTCCAGGGAGTCGTTGTTGATCGCCCGCTGCTCCTTGCGGGCGGTGAGCAGCGCGGCCTCGTTGATCACGTTGGCCAGGTCGGCGCCGCTGAAGCCCGGGGTGCGCCGGGCCACCGAGTCGAGGTCGACGTCGGGGGTGAACGGCTTGCCCTTCGCGTGCACCCGCAGGATCGCCTTGCGGCCCTCCATGTCGGGGGCGTCCACCGGGATCTGCCGGTCGAAGCGGCCCGGGCGCAGCAGCGCCGGGTCGAGGATGTCCGGCCGGTTGGTGGCGGCGATCAGGATGACCCCGCCCTTGGTGTCGAAGCCGTCCATCTCGACGAGCAACTGGTTCAGCGTCTGCTCGCGCTCGTCGTGGCCGCCGCCCATGCCGGCGCCGCGGTGCCGGCCGACGGCGTCGATCTCGTCGACGAAGACGATCGCCGGGGCGTTCGCCTTGGCCTGCTCGAAGAGGTCGCGGACCCGGCTGGCGCCGACACCGACGAACATCTCGACGAAGTCCGAGCCGGAGATCGAGTAGAAGGGGACCCCGGCCTCGCCGGCGACCGCGCGGGCCAGCAGCGTCTTACCGGTTCCGGGCGGGCCGAAGAGCAGCACGCCCTTCGGGATCTTGGCGCCCAGCGCCTGGTACTTCGCCGGGTTCTGCAGGAAGTCCTTGATCTCGTGCAGCTCCTCGACGGCCTCCTCCGCGCCGGCCACGTCCGCGAAGGTGGTCTTCGGCGTGTCCTTGGTGATCATCTTCGCCTTGGACTTGCCGAAGTTGAGCACCCGGGAGCCGCCGCCCTGCATCTGCGACATGAAGAAGAGCAGCAGGAGCACCAGCAGGACGATCGGGAGCAGGTTGACCAGCAGGCTCACCCAGATGCTGTCGGACGACACCTTGGCGTCGGCCGGACCGGTGACCCGGTTGTTGGCCTTGGCCTCGAGGACCTCGTTCCAGACCTCGTCGCCGACCTCGTAGGGGAACTGCGCCTCGATCCGGTCGGTGGTGGTGTCACCGAACTTGGTCTTCTCGGCCAGGTCGAGCTGGATCGTCTGTTCCTTGTCCTGGAAGACGACCTTCTTGATCGAGGGCTTGCCGGTGTTGAGCTGGTCGAGCGCAACGGAAGTGTCCACCCGGTGGTAGCTGGGACCAGCGGTGAACAGTTGACTGAGCACAACGGCGCCGAGGATGACCAGGATGATCCAGACCACCGGTCGGCGGAAGAAACGCGTACGTTCCATGCTGTTGTCGAGCGCCGAGGCGCCCGCATCCTCCTGATCGACGTCCTGACCGTCTGATGGTGTCGCCGCCTGCGCGGCGGCCGGAGCCGCCGTGCGGGCCGGCTCGACCCCGAGGCGCGAACTGCCGCGCCGCGGTCATTCGACGGTACACCGTGAGCGCGAGGAGTGAGCTTGCGAGCCCCGCAGTCGCGCACGAACGGCACATCGTGCGCGAGGAGCGAGCTCGCGAGCCTGACGCCTGCGCGTCGGCGAACCGGGTCCAGCCGACGTGACGGGAGCTCCCCACCCGGCCACCCGACCGCCCGGTCCCGCGGTTCGAGGGGTCGGGCGTGGAGGGTGCCTCCACGCCACCGACCTATACCGTAGTCCGACTGGCTGAGAGCCCGCTGAACGTCCGCTCGATGGACGCCGATGCGAGGAGGGCTCAGGCCCGCGCGTAGACCTCGGGCTTGAGCACGCCGACGTACGGCAGCTCGCGGTAGCGCTCGCCGAAGTCGAGGCCGTAGCCGACGACGAACTCGGTGGGGATGTCGAAGCCGACGTACTTCACCGGCACCGGCACCTTGACCGCGTCCGGCTTGCGGAACAGCGCGACGACCTCGACGCTGGCCGCGGAGCGGGACTCCAGGTAGCGCAGCAGCCAGGAGAGGGTCAGGCCGGAGTCGACGATGTCCTCGACCACGACCACGTGCCGGCCGGCGATGTCCCGGTCCAGGTCCTTGAGGATGCGGACCACGCCGGAGGAGGTGGTGCCCTGGCCGTAGGAGGAGATGGCCATGAAGTCCAGTTCGGCGGGCGGCCCGTTGCGGCCGAGCGCCCGGGCGAAGTCGGCCATGAACATCACCGCGCCCTTGAGCACGCAGACCAGCAGGAGCCCGTCATCGACGTCGGCGTAGTCCGCCGAGACCTGCTTGGCGAGTTCCGCGGTCTTCTCGCGGATCTGCGCCTCGGAGATGATCACGTGGTCGATGTCGGCGTCGTACCAGGAGCCGTCAGCCATGACTCCTAGCCTGCCGTACGCCGGATGGCCTTCGTCGGCGGGGCCGCCCCTTTTGGCGCGGTCCCGCCCCGGATGAATACCGCGAAGGGGGCTAATCACCTCAGCTGGTGCGCGACCGCCAGCGGCGGCCGTCGTCGGTCGCCTTCCAGTCGGCGGAGTCCCGGCTGTCGGCGGTGAGGCCGGCAGCCGAGGCCACCGCGAGGAGGACGAAGAAGAACAGGAAGAACAGGAATTCCATGGCGGCGCTCGCTTTCACACGGTTGATGTCGATTTCGCCGCCGGTGCGCACCGGACTGGAACCAGTCTGCGCCGGGTGCGCCGGGCCGGACAGTGGCAGAGATGCCACTCCCCCTCGATTTTCTGCCAGTCGTGCGGTTACCCTCGTCACATGCTCCGATCAGTCGCCGTCATCGTCATGGAAGGCGTCGCCGCGTTCGAGCTGGGCGTCCTCGCGGAGGTCTTCGGCACCGACCGCACCGCCGACGGCTTCCCCGCCTACCGGTTCGACCTGTGCAGCCCCGACGGCGCGCCGGTCCGCACCAAGTCGGGCTTCCACCTGACCCCGCACGACGGCCTCGGCCCCGTCGAGGAGGCGGACCTGGTCGCCGTGCCGGCCCACCAGCACGGCGCCACCGTTCCGGCGCAGGTGCTCGACGCGCTGCGCCGGGCCGCCGACCGGGGGGCGTACGTGCTGAGCGTCTGTTCCGGGGCGTTCCTGCTGGGCGAGGCCGGCCTGCTCGACGGCCGGGAGTGCACCACCCACTGGATGTACGTCGACGAGCTGCAACGCCGTCACCCCACCGCGAAGGTCCGGTGCAACTCGCTCTACGTGCAGGACGGCCGCCTGCTCACCAGCGCCGGCACGGCGGCCGGCATCGACGCCTGCCTGCACCTGGTCCGCCAGGAGCACGGCTCGGCGACGGCCACCCGCCTGGCCCGCCGGATGGTGGTCCCCCCGCACCGCGACGGCGGGCAGTCCCAGTACGTCGAGGCGCCCATCCCGAAGACCCCCGAGGCGCCCACCCTGGAGCCGGTGCTGGAGTGGCTGATGGGGCACCTCGACCGGCCGGTGACCGTCGACGAGCTGGCCGTCCGGGCCGGGATGGCCCCGCGCACGTTCGCCCGGCGGTTCCGGGCCGAGACGGGCACCACGCCGCACGACTGGCTGACCAACCAGCGGGTGCTGCTGGCCCGGCGGCTGCTGGAGGAGACCCCGCTCAGCGTGGAGGCCGTCGCCGACCGGGCCGGCTTCGGCGACGCGGCGGCGCTGCGGCACCACTTCGCCCGCCGGGTCGGCGCCACGCCGCAGACCTACCGGACCACCTTCCGCGACCGGGTCGGGGTCTGAACCCCACCACCAGCCGCCCGCCGGCCGGACCGGGGCCGGTCACCAGCCACCCATGCCGCCGTCCACCCGGGACTCCGAGCCGCCGACGTAGCCGCCGTCCGGCAGCCGCCAGATCGCCTGCCCGTACCCGAAGACCGCCGGCTCCCCGGCGACGGCGATCTCGTGGCCCCGGGCCCGCAGCTCGGCGACCGCGGCCCGGCCCTCGGCGGTGTCGACCAGCTCCGGCTCGACCAGCACCGACCGCCCGGCGTGCCAGTACCAGCGCGGCGCGTCCAGCGCCGCCTGCGGGTCGAGCCCACCGTCGAGAGTCGCCGAGACGAGCTGCACGTGCCCCTGCGGCTGCATGTGCCCACCCATCACCCCGAACGGCCCCACCGGCCGGCCGTCGCGGGTCAGGAAGCCGGGGATGATGGTGTGGAACGGCCGCTTCCCCGGCGCCACCGCGTTCGGGTGCGCGGGGTCGAGGCGGAACCCGAGCCCCCGGTTCTGCAGGGCGAAGCCGTGCCCGGGCAGCACCACGTGCGAGCCGAAGGCCAGGTAGGTCGACTGGATGAGGCTGACCATCATGCCGCCGGCGTCGGCCGTGCACAGGTAGACGGTGCCCCCACGCTCCGGGTCGCCGGCGGTCGGCTCCCCGGCCCGGTCGGTGATCAACGCCCGGCGGGACGCCGCGTAGCCGGACGAGAGCAGCGCCCGCGTCGGCACCGGCACCCGCTCCGGGTCGGCGACGTGGGCGTGCGCGTCGGCGAAGCCGAGCTTCACCGCCTCGATCTGCCGGTGCAGCCGCTCGGCGAGCGGCAGCGCGGCCAGGTCCGACCCGTCCAGGATGTGCAGGGCCAGCAGCGCCGCCAGGCCCTGCCCGTTCGGCGGCAGCTCCCAGACGTCGTGCCCCCGGTAGCGCGCGGAGACCGGGGCCACCCAGGTCGAGGTGTGCCGGGCCAGGTCGTCGCCGGTGAGGAAGCCGCCGGTGCGGGCCGCGTGCGCGTCGAGCGCCTCGGCGATGCCGCCGGAGTAGAAGTCCTCCGCCCCGCTGGCGGCGATCCGCCGCAGGGTCCGCGCCGCGTCGGGGTTGCGCCACCGCTCCCCCGGCCGGGGTGCCCGGCCGCCGGGCGCGAACACCCGGCCGAACTCGGCGTACTCGTCGCCGGTCAGGCCGGCGTGCGCCGCCAGCGCGCGGGACCAGGTCGCCGCCACGCCCGTGGAGACGGGGTGGCCGTGCTCGGCGTACCCGATCGCGTCGGCGAAGAGCTCCGCGAAGGGCAGCGAGCCGAAGCGGTCGTGCAGGTCCCGCCAGCCGGCCGGCGCGCCGGGCACGGTCACCGGCAGCCAGCCCCGGGCCGGCATCGCCGGCCCCGCCGACTGGGCGCCGCCGAGCGCCTCGACCGGGGCCGCGCCGCGCCCGCCGGTGGCGGCGAGGACCAGCTCGCGGGTCAGCGCCGCCGGGGACCGGCCGGAGGCGTTGAGGCCGTGCAGCCGCTCGCCGTCCCAGACGATCGCGAACAGGTCGCCGCCGATGTCGTTGGACGGGGGCTGCACCACGGTGAGGGTGATCGCGGTGGCCAGCGCGGCGTCGACGGCGTTCCCGCCGCGCCGCAGCACCGCCAGGCCGGCCGCCGCGGCCAGCGGCTGGCTCGTCGCCACCGCGCCGTGCGGCGCGAAGAGCGGCTGTCGGGGGTACGCCATCCGCCATGTCTACCGCCTCCCCGCGGCTCCCGCGGCCCCGCGCGGCGTCCGCCGTCCGCACGCCGTCGCCCGTGCGACGGCGACCGGCCCCGCCGGGTCTGCCGAGCCGCCGCCACGCTTCCCGGCCCGCCCGGCGGCGACCAGCCGCGCCGGATCTCCCGAACCCGCCGGAAGCGGGACCGCCGGACCTGCGCGGGGCGCGTGGTCACCGGGTCTGCCGCACGTCGGCGGGGGCGGTCGGGCGGGGGT
>NZ_JBPQTP010000125.1:0-19004 GCF_051386395.1 Micromonospora sp. URMC 106 | reverse complement strand
CATTTGCCGCACAGTTTCGCCGGCTGAGTCCGGAATCAGCAGACGTTGCGTCCGATCGGCGACTGTTCCGGCGGCCGACGCGACGCCGGCCTGCGGCGGGGGCGGGGCGATCGTCACCGGCACGCCGGACGGCTCGCGGGCGCCGGTCACCCGGGCCAGCGCCTCGTCGCCGGGGCGCACCTGGACGGACTCGGGCCGGATGCCGGCGGTGGCCATCAGCCGGGACACGTCCCGGCGCTGCTCCGGCAGGACCAGGGTGACCACCGTGCCGGACTCCCCCGCCCGGGCGGTACGCCCGCCCCGGTGCAGGTAGTCCTTCGCCTCGGTGGGCGGGTCCACGTTGACCACCAGGTCCAGCCCGTCGACGTGGATGCCCCGGGCCGCCACGTCGGTGGCGACCAGCGCGGTCACCTGCCCGTTGCGGAACTGCTCCAGGATCCGGGTGCGCTGCGGCTGCGACTTGCCGCCGTGCAGCGCGGCCGCGCGTACGCCCTTGGCCAGCAGCTGGCGGGCGACCCGGTCGGCGCGGTGCTTGGTGCCCATGAACAGGATGGTCCGGCCCTCGCGGGCGGCGATCTGGGTCAGCGCGGCCGGCTTGTCCGCCGCGTCGACGTGCAGCACGTGGTGGGTCATCGCGGTGACGGTGGCGGTGCCCGGGTCGACCGAGTGCGAGACCGGGTCGGTGAGGAAGCGACGGACCAGCTTGTCCACGCCGCCGTCCAGGGTGGCCGAGAAGAGCATCCGCTGCCCGTCCGGGGCGACCTGCTCCAGCAGCTTCGTCACCTGTGGCAGGAAGCCCATGTCGGCCATCTGGTCGGCCTCGTCGAGCACGGTGATCCCGACCTGGTCGAGCCGGGCGTCGCCGCGGTTGATCAGGTCGTGCAGCCGCCCGGGGGTGGCCACGACCAGCTCGGCGCCCGCGCGCAGGGCGTCCGCCTGCCGCTGCAGCGACAGGCCGCCGACGACGGTGGCGCAGCGCAGCCCGACGGCCCGGGCGTACGGGTCGAGGGCGGTGGTGACCTGCTGCGCCAGCTCCCGGGTCGGCACCAGCACCAGGGCCAGCGGCCGGCCCGGGCGGGCCCGGCGGCCGGCGGTGCGGGACAGCACGGGAAGGCCGAAGGCGAGGGTCTTGCCGGAGCCGGTGCGCCCCCGGCCGAGCACGTCCCGCCCGGCGAGCGAGTCCGGCAGGGTCGCCGACTGGATCGGGAACGGCTCGGTGATGCCCTGGGCGGCCAGCTCGGCGAGCAGCGCCGGGGCCAGCCCGGTATGGGCGAACGACGGAATGACAGTGGTCATGCGGAAGCCTTCCTCGACGCGGCACGTGTCGAGGGAGGGCGCCGGAGGCGGCGCTGTCACCGGCGGACCAGGCCGCGGATGACTCACAAGCACGAACCGAAAGGGGTACGGGCCGGCCCGCCGCCACGTTCCGCCGCCTGCACGGCAGGTCGACGGCGGGGGCGGACCGGTCCCGTCACCGTGCCCGGGAGGGCGCGGTGGGTGTTACGCGAAGATCCGAAGATCAGAGCGGGCGGATGTTCTCCGCCTGCGGGCCCTTCTGGCCCTGGGTCACCTCGAACTCGACCCGCTGGTTCTCGTCCAGGCTCCGGTAGCCGGAGGACTGGATCGCCGAGAAGTGGGCGAAGACGTCGGCGCCGCCGCCGTCCGGGGTGATGAAGCCGAAGCCCTTGTCAGCGTTGAACCACTTGACGGTGCCAATAGCCATTTTTGTTTCGTCTCCTTGACGGAACGTCGAACCCGCACTTGTTGCGGGCTCGAAGAGGAGCGCGCCACGCGGAACTGCCTGGCTCGCTTGTCGCTTCTGGTCGCCCCGCCCGGAGAACTCCGGACACAACAAAGAGCGCCTGGGCCACAATCCTCCAGGCGCACACAGAGTCTCTGGGAACCATAACTGCAACACCGCCAACCTATCACGGATTCGCCGGATGGCCACCGTCTGCCGGATTTTCCGGTACCGAAGTGATCAGCGCGGTCAGCCCGTCCGCGTCGAGCAGGTCCGCCGGACGCACCGTGACGCCCTCGCGCACGTAGTGGAACGCCGCGCCGACCCGCTCCACCGGCACCCCGGCCAGCTCGGCCCACGCCAGCCGGTAGACCGCGAGCTGCACCGCGGCCACGTCGGCGGCGGGGCCGGCGGGCTGCCGGCCCGTCTTCCAGTCGACCACGTCGAACCGCCCACCCGGGCGGGCGAAGACCGCGTCCATCCGACCCCGCACCACCACCCCGGCGATCACCGTGGCGAACGGCACCTCCACCTCGACCGGCACCCGGTCGGCCCACTCGCTGGCCAGGAAGCGCTCCTGGAGCTCCGCGAGCGCCTCGTCGGGCGCGGCGTCGGCGTCGGCCGCGCCGGGCAACTCGTCCAGGTCGAGCAGCCGGTCGGCGCCGAACCGCTGCTCCAGCCAGGTGTGGAAGGCGGTGCCCCGGCGGGCGTACGGGCTGGGCTCGGTGGGGACCGGACGGCGCAACGCCCGGGCCAGCGCGGCCGGATCCTGGCGCAGCGCCACGAGCTGGGTCACCGAGAGCTGCCCCGGCAGCGCCACCTCGACCGCGCCGGTCTGCCGGGTCAGCTCGGCCCGCTCGGCGAGCAGCAGGTCGGCCTCCCGCCGCCACCGCGCGACGTCCGGGTCGTCGGCCAGCGGATCGACGCCCTCCCCGGCGGTGTCGCCCGCGTCCACGCCGGCCGACCGTTCCGTGCCCGCCCCGGCGGGCGCCTCAGGGCCGACCGCGCCCCGCTCGCCGGAGGCGGAAGCCGGACGGCCAGCGGCGTCACCGGCGGCAGCCGACCGGTGAGCGGCGTCACCGACGGTGCCCGACGAGTGAGCGGCGTCACCGGCGGCGGCAGACCGGTGGGCGGCGTCACCGGCGGTGCCCGACGGGTGGGCGGCGTCTCCGACGGCGCCCGACGGGTGGGTGCCCGCGCCCTCGGCGGGCGGACGGCGGGCGGCGTCGCCGTCGGCCAGGAAGCGGCGGACCAGGGCGGCCGCCTCCGCCAGCGCCGGACGGCGGGCGCCCAGCGGGTCGGCCGGCCACTCGGCGCGGAGCACCACCTCGGTGGTCGGGTTGACCGCGTCGCCCGGCGGCTCCGGCGCCCACTCGTCGACGAGGTACCCCGCGCCGCCGTCCAGGCAGGCGTCGTGCACCTCCCGCAGCAGCACCGACGGGCCGCGCGGCCGCTTGGTCCCCTCCCCCCACCAGTAGCCGGAGCAGAGCAGCAGCCGACGGGGCCGGGTCACCGCCACGTACGCCAGCCGGCGCTCCTCCCGCTCGTCGTGCGCCCGCCAGGCGTCGGTGAAGTCCTCCAGCGCCCGGGCCACCCCCCGCTGGTCCTCGGCCCCGGCCAGGCCCAGCTCGGGCAGCCCGTCGGCGTCGCCGCGCAGCGGGAACGGCAGCACGCCGAGCCCGCCCAGCCAGTGGTCGGAGTTGCGCACCGGCCCCGGCCACACGCCCCGGCTCAGCCCGGCCACCGCCACCACGTCCCACTCCAGGCCCTTGGCGGCGTGGGCGGTGAGGATCTGCACCGCGCCCTCGACCACCTCCACCTCGCCCGGGCTGAGACCGCGCTCCTCGTCCTCGGCGGCGGCGAGGTAGGCCAGGAAGCCCGACAGGGTGGCGCCCGGCGTCTCCCCGCTGAACCGGGCGGCGACGTCGCCGAGCGCGTCCAGGTGACCCCGGGCCAGGCCGGCGTCCCCGGCGCCGTCCCGACCGGCCCGCACGGCCACCTCCACGTCCAGGCCGATCGTCCGCTCGATGTCCGCGATCAGCTCCGGCAGGGACTGGTCCAGCCGATAGCGCAGCAGCCCCAGCTCCCGGGCGTACGCGCGCAGCCGGGCGTACCCCTCCGCCGAGTACGCCTGCGCCGGGCCGAGGTCGGCCAGCGCCTCGACCAGCGTCGCCTCGTCGAGCAGGTCGGGGGTGATCTCCGGGTTGCCGTCGTCGGCGAGCTTCCGCCGGGCCGCGGCGATGGCCTTCGCCCGGCGGTGCAGGGCCACCAGGTCACGGGGCCCGATCCGCCAGCGCGCCCCGGTCAGCAGCCGCAGCAGCGCGGCCCCGTCCGTCGGGTCGGCCAGCACCCGCAACGTGCACACCACGTCCCGCACCTCGGGGGTGTCCAGCAGGCCGCCCAGGCCGACCACCTCGACGGGCAGGCCGCGCTCGCGCAGCGCCGACTCGATCGCCGGGATCTGGCTGCGCAACCGCACGAGCACGGCCGTCGTCGGCCGCAGCGGCACCGGGATGTGCTCGGGCAGCGCGCCGGGCATGCCGGCCGCGCCGCGCCACGCGTGCAGCACGCTGTCGGCGATCCAGTCGGCCTCGTCGGCGTACGTCGGAAGCAGGGCGCAGTGGACGGTGCCGCCGGCGGCGCCGCGGGCGCTGCGGTGCGGCACCGGGTCCTTCACGCTCATCGCGGCACGCAGCTCCGGCACCCGGGCGCCGGCGGCCCGCAGCGGGGTGGCCAGGGCGTTGGCGACGCCGAGGATCTCCGGCCGGTTGCGCCAGCTCGTGGTGAGGCCGAGCACCTCGGCCGGCGTGCCGTCGGCGCGGGCGAACTCGGCGGGGAAGCGGTCCAGCGTGCCGGCGCTCGCCCCACGCCACCCGTAGATCGACTGGCACGGGTCGCCGACCGCCGTCACCGGGTGCCCGCCGCCGAAGAGCGCGTTGAGCAGCACCACCTGGGCGTGGCTGGTGTCCTGGTACTCGTCCAGCAGCACCACCCGGTAGCGGTCCCGCTCGATCGCGCCGACCCCGGGGTGGTCCCGCGCCACCCGGGCCGCCCGGGCGAGCTGGTCGGCGAAGTCCATCGCCTCGAAGTCCTCCTTGCGGCGGGCGTACGCGCGCACCAGCGGCAGGAGCTTCAGCCGGGTCTGCTGGAGGGCGAGGGCCTTGCGCACGTCCGCGTAGACCCGGCCGGGTCGGGCCTGCACCTCGGCGAAGAACCGGCCCGTCCAGGCGGCCAGCTCGTCCGGGTCGACCAGGTGCTCGTCCAACTCGCCGGCGAGCGCCAGCACCGCGTCGGTGACCGTGCTCGGCATCCGGTCCACCTCGGACATGTCGCCGTCGTAGTTGCGCACCAGCAGGTCGACCAGTTGCCAGCGGGACGCCTCGGTGAGCAGCCGGGTGGACGGCTCGTAGCCGGCCCGCAGCCCGTGCTCGGTGACGATCCGGCCGGCGTACGAGTGGTAGGTGGAGACGGTCGGCTCCCCGGCCAGCGGGTCGTCGAGCGGATCCCGCCCCCGCCGCCCGAGCCGCCGCACCAACTGGTCGAGCCGGGTACGCACCCGGTGCGCCAGCTCCCCGGCGGCCTTGCGGGTGAAGGTGAGCCCGAGCACCTGCTCCGGCCGCACGTACGAGTTGGCGACCAGCCAGACCACCCGGGCGGCCATCGTCTCGGTCTTGCCGGACCCGGCGCCCGCGACCACCAGCAGCGGCTCCACGGGCGCGGCGATGATGGCCGCCTGTTCCCGGGTGGGCGCCGGCAGCCGCAGCAGCTTCGCCAGCTCCACCGGTGTGTACCGGGGGCCGGCGTCGGCCACCCGGGGCGCCGGGGTCGCCGTGCTGAACAGGGCGGGCTGGGTCACCGCACGGCCTCAGTTCGCGACTGCGGGGCTCGCAAGCTCACTCCTCGCGCTCACGGTGCCGTCTCGGTTCGCGACTGCGGGGCTCGCAAGCTCACTCCTCGCGCTCACGGGTGCTCCGGCGGACGGACGGTCGGGGGCTCGACCACCTGGCGGCCCTGCCCGGACACCGGGCAGCTCGTCCGCACCGGGCAGACCCGGCACTTGGAGTTGGCGACCGCGGCGAAGGTGGCGGCGGCCATCGTATCGGCGGTGCGCCGCACCAGCGCGGTCGCCCAGCCGGCCTCCGGGCCCTCCCCGGCCGGCGGCTGGCTCTGCTCCTTCGCGTCCTTCGCCCCGGTGCCGAGCTGCACCAGCGCCGCCCCGCCGGACTCCTCGCCGAACTCGGCGAACGCCCCCGCCTCCACCGCCGCCTGGTACGCGCCGAGCTGCGGGTGCTCGGCGAGGTCGTTCGCGGTGACCGCGGTGGACTTGCCGGTCTTCAGGTCGATCACGACCAGCCGGCCGTCGGCGTCGACCTCCAGCCGGTCCACCCGGCCGGCCAGCTCGACCGGCCGGTGCGGGTCGTCCAGGCGGACCGCGAACTCGTGCTCGATGGCGAGCAGCCGGCGCGGGTTGGCCGCGAGCCAGCGCAGCAGCTTGTCGACCATCGCCTCGGCGCGGACGCGCTCCGGGCCGACCATCCAGCGGGCGGCCAGCTCGATCGCGTCGAACCGGGCGGAGACGTAGTCCAGCAGCGCGCCCCGGTCGACGCTGGCGTCCTCGGCGAGCATCGCCGCGGCGTGCACCAGGTTGCCGACCCCCTGGGCGGCGCTGGCCGGGGCGCTGCCGCCGTGCCGCTCCAGCAGCCAGCGCAGGCTGCACCGCAGCGCGCTCTCCATGCCGGACGGGGTGACCCGGACCGGCTCCCCCTCCTCGACCAGCGGCCGGTCGTCGGAGAGCTGCCGCAGGCCCCACCAGTCGTCCGGGTGCGCGCCGGCCACCCCGGCGGCGGCGAGGCGGGCCAACTCGGCCGCCGCCGCCTGCCGCCGGGCGTAGGACGCGGCCGGGTCGCTGACGGCGGTACGCAGCTCCGCCACCAGCGCCGGCAGGGTGAGCGCGCGGGGTGGCCGGCTCACCGGCAACGTCCTCGGCCGGTCGGGCTCCTCCTCGGCCGCCGCGGCCCCGCCGTCGCCCGGCCGCTCCGCCACCGCCCCGGCCCTCGGCCGGTCGCCGCCCGACCCGTCCGGGGTCACCGCCGTCGGGTCTCCGCCCGGGGTCGGTTCCGCCGGGGTCGGCCCCGCGCCGTCCGGGCCGGCCGGGGGCGGCGGTGCGTCGTCGTCCGGCGGGGGCGGGTCGGTCGGGCCCAGCTCGTAGAGGAAGCGGCTCGGCTGTTCCTCGTGGTCGTCGCCGCCCACCGCGGCGGAGGCGACCGCGCTCACCAGCAGCCGGTGCCGGGCCCGGGTGACGGCCACGTGGAACAGCCGCCGCTCCTCGTCGAGCAGCGCCGACGTCTGCCCGACCAGGGTGGCCACCGTGCCGGCGCCGGCGGCCCGGCCGGCCAGCACGTCGACCAGCCGCTCGGAGCCGAGCAGGCTGCCGCGCAGCCGCAGGTCGGGCCAGACGCCCTCCTGCACCCCGGCCACCGCCACCAGATCCCACTCCAGCCCCTTCGCGGCGTGCGCGGTGAGCAGCCGGACCGCCTCGCCCCGGTCGGCGGTCGGGGCGAGGGTGTCGGCCGGCAGGTCCTGGTTGAGGACGTGGTCGAGGAAGACCTCGGTGCGCGCACCGGGCAGCCGGTCGGTGAACCGGGCCGCCGCGTCGAAGAGCACCATCACGGCGTCGAGGTCCCGGTCGGCGGCCTCGGCGCGGCGGCGCCGGGCCACGTCCCCCTCGCCGGTCACGGTCTGGCCCCGGCCGATCGCCGCGGACCACAGCTCGGCCAGCCCGCTGGCCCGCCACACCGCCCAGAGCACGTCCTCCGCCGTGGCGCCGGGCCGGGCGGCGGTCTCCCGGGCGACGGCCAGCAGACCGGCCACCGTCTGCGCCGGCTCGGCCCAGCGCCGCTCGATCCCGGCCAGCTCGGCCGGGTCTCGCAGCGCCTCGACGATCAGCTCGCCGGAGGGGCGGCGGTCGCCGGCGGCCAGGGCCAGGGCGCGCAGGCCCTGCCGCAGCCGCCGCTCGGCCAGCGGATCGGCGCCGCCGAGCGGCGAGTGCAGCAGCGCGACAGCGGCCTCCTCGTCGAGCCGCTCGGGCTCCAGCGCGCAGCGCAGCAGGAGCAGCAGCGGCGCGACCGCCGGTTGCAGGTGCAGCGGCAGGTCCTCCCCGTGCACCACGGTGGGCACCCCGGCGGCGTGCAGCGCGCGTTGCAGCGAGGGCAGTTGCCGCCCGGTGGAGCGCACCAGCACGGCCATCTCCGACCACGGCACGCCGCCGAGCAGGTGCGCCTCACGCAGCGCGTGGGCCAGCCAGGCCGCCTCGCTGGTGGCCGAGCGGAAGGTGCGCACCTCCACCGAGCCGGGCGGCGCGTCGGGCAGCGGGTGCAACCTGCGGTGCGCGGCCGGGCCGCGCAGCCGCCGGGCCAGCCGGCCGGCCGCGGCGAGCAGTCGGGGCCCGGCCCGGTAGGAGGTGGTCAGCACCACCTGCGCGGCGGGCGCCCCGGAGGCGGTGCGGAAGTGGTGCGCGAACGTGGTCACCACCGCCGGGTCCGCGCCGCGGAAGGCGTACGTGGACGAATCCGGGTCGGCGAACGCGACCAGGGGCTTGCCGCCGCCGGCCACCGTCGCGAGCAGCTCCTGCTGGGCGGGGTCGGTGTCGGCCAGCTCGTCGACGTAGACGTACGCCAGCCGGCGGCGCTCGGCCGCGAGCAGCTCGGGGTCGTCGAGCAGCATCCCGGTGGCGGCCCGGACCAGCTCGGCCGGGTCGTACGCGACGGAGCCGCGGTTGCTGACGTCGCGCAGGGCGAGCACGGCCACGTACTCCCGGAGGAAGCGCGCGGCGGCCGGCCAGTCGGCGCGACCGAGCTTCTCACCCAGCCGGGCCAGCTCCACCGGGCCGACGCCGCGCTCGGCGGCGCGCATCAGCAGGTCGCGCAGCTGCGCCGCGAAGGCCCGGGTGCGCAGCGCGGGGCGCAGGTCCTCCGGCCAGCCGACCGGGTCGTCGCCCGGTTCCTCGCCGACGACGTCGAGCAGCTCGCGGATGATCAGATCCTGCTCCGGGCCGGTGAGCAGCCGGGGGGACGGCTCGCCCCGCTCGGCCGCCGCGCGGCGCAGCAGCCCGAAGGCGTACGCCGGGAAGGTGCGCACCAGCGGCTCGCGCAGCACCCGGCGCCCGCCGCCGGCCGCCCGGGCCTCGATCCGCCGGCGCAGCGCGGTGGCGCCCCGGCGGCCGAAGGTGAGCACCAGGATCCGCTCCGGGTCGACGCCCTCGGCCACCCGCGCGGCGACCGCCTCGACGAGGGTGCTGGTCTTGCCCGTGCCGGGACCGCCGAGCACCAGCATCGGCCCGTCGGTGTGCGCGACGACCTCCGCCTGGCGCGGGTCGGTCAGCCGAGCCGCCCCACGGTGCGCGTCATCGCCGGCCGGCCCCCCGGACCGCCGCTCGACCTCGGCCGGCCCGCCGGACCGCCCGTCCCCCCGGGCCGCCTCGGCGGGCCGGCGCACCAGCCGGTACGCCTGCATCTCCTCATCCCACCACGCCTGTACGACACCTCCGCCCCGCCACCCCGCCCCACGCACGGCACCGAGCCACCGTCCCGCCCTCCCTCTCGCGATCTTGCACTTTCCGCCCCGACGAAGGCCCATGAAAGGGGCAAGAAAGGGGCCACAAGTGCAAAATCGCGATAGGACCGGGCGGTCGCGGCAGGGTGGGGCGGGTCAGGTCAGGCGAGGTCGAGTTCCAGGATGTCCAGGGCGGCGGAAACCGTGTCGGCGACGGTGAGCAGGTCCAGCCCGGCGGGCTTGAGGAAGGTCTGGTCGGCCAGGGCGCCCAGCCAGTCGAGCATCGGGCGGTAGAAGCCGTCGGTGTCGACCAGCACCATCGGCTTGGCGTGCAGGGCGAGCGTCGCGGTCGTCCAGACCTCGAACAGCTCGTCGAGCGTGCCGAGACCGCCGGGCAGGGTGAGGAACGCGTCCGATTTGTCGATCATGAGGGTCTTGCGGCTGGCCATCGAGTCGGTGACGAGCAGCTCGTCCGACGCCAGGTCGGCGACCTCCAGGTCGACCAGCGACTGCGGGATCACCCCGATCGTCCGCCCGCCGGCCGCCCGGGCCCCGTCGGCCAGCGCGCCCATCATGCCGACGCACCCGCCGCCGCTGACCAGCGTGTGCCCGCGCCGGGCGATTTCCGCGCCCGTCTCGGCCGCCAGGTCCAGCCAGCGCCGGTCGAGCGTGCGGGAGGAGGCGCAGAACACGCAGATGGCCGCCATGCCTCAGCGCTCCCGGCCCTCGTCGCCCGCCCGGCGCGGCCCGGCGGTGGACCCGCCGGAGGCACCGCCGCCCGGCCCACCGCCGCCGGGCACGTCGGCCCGGCCGGCCGACCGGGCGCCGTTCGCCGACCCGGCCGCGGCGGCGGCCTGCTGCTCGGAGGCGGTGACCGCGACGGCCTCCTCGCGGACCGCCTCCTGCTCGGCGGAGAGCGCGGCCTCGGCCTCCACGATGTGCCGGACGGCCGCGTCGACCTCGTCGGTCACGCAGATCAGCTCCAGGTCGACCGACCCGATCTTGCCGTCGGCGGCCATGGTGTCGCGCAGCCAGTCGAGCAGGCCACGCCAGTAGTCCGCGCCCATCAGCACCACGGGGAACCGGGTGACCTTGCCGGTCTGCACGAGGGTGAGCGCCTCGAAGAGCTCGTCCATCGTGCCGAAGCCGCCGGGCAGCACGACGAATGCCTGCGCGTACTTGACGAACATCGTCTTGCGGGCGAAGAAGTAGCGGAAGTCGATGGCCAGGTCGACCCAGTCGTTGAGGCCCTGCTCGAAGGGGAGCTCGATGCCCAGCCCGACGGAGAGCCCGCCCGCCTCGCTGGCGCCCCGGTTGGCCGCCTCCATCACGCCGGGCCCGCCACCGGTGATCACCGCGTAGCCGGCCCGGGCCAGGGCCGCGCCGAGCGCCTCGGCCAGCCGGCACTCCGGGCTCTCCGGCCGGCTGCGGGCGGAGCCGAAGACGCTCACCGCCGGCGGCAGGTCGGCGAGGGTGTCGAAACCCTCGACGAACTCGGAGAGGATGCGCAGCGCCCGCCAGGCGTCCTTGGTCTTCCAGTCGCCCCGCCCCCGCGAGTCGAGCAGGCGCTGGTCGGCCGTGCTGCCCGTGATCGCCTGTCGCCGCAGCGTCACGGCGCCCCGGTGCCGTTCCCGTCCCGGCTCGCGGCCGGCCTCCCGCCCGTTGCTCTGACCCATGGGAGCAACCGTAGTGGAGCGGCACACGTCGGGTGTGCGGGGCGAGGAGCCCGGAAATTAGTTCCGGATCTTGGGCAACGAAATCGCTCGCCCGGACGTCTACTATTCACATACCGGGTATGCCCCGGCACGCGCCTTCGGGGGAGGAGCCAGCGTGATCAGCAACAGCGAGATGATCCGGATCCGGCGGCAGATGCAGCGCCGCATCCGCGACGTGGTGGCCGAGCGCCGCCGCGCCCGCCTGATGGAGCCGTCCGCCGCCGACCAGGGCGGCCCGGCCGACGCCCGGCCCACCGCCGACGCGTCCGCCACCGTCTGACCGCACCCACGACACGGCGCCGACCGGGAGGTCCACGTCACCGAGCATCGCTCGGCTGACACGGACCTCCCGGTCGCGCATGCGGACCGGCACCGCCGGGACGGCCGGCGCGCGCCACCGCGGGGGGCGGTCGGCCGGGCACGCGGCCGACCCGCCGGGGGCCGTCAGGCGGAGGCGAGCCAGCGGTGCAGCGTGGCGGCGCCGTCCCGGATCTTGCTGATCTCGACGTGCTCGTCGGGGTGGTGGGCCAGGTTCGGGTCGCCGGGGCCGAAGTTCAGGGCCGGCACGCCCATCGCCGCGAACCGGGCGACGTCCGTCCAGCCCAGCTTGCCGATCGGCGCGGCGCCGACCGCCGCGAGGAACTCCCGGGCCGGGGCCGCCTCCAGCCCGGGCGGGGCGCCGGCGGCGGAGTCGGTGACCCGCACCTCGAAGCCGGCGAAGACCTCGCGCAGGTGCGCCTCCGCCTCGGCCGGGGTGCGGTCCGGCGCGAACCGGTAGTTGACCTCGATCTCGCACCGGTCCGGCACCACGTTGCCGGCCACACCGCCGTGGATGCGGACCGCGTTCATCCCCTCCCGGTAGTCGCAGCCGTCGATGGTGACGCGCCGGGCCTCGTAGCGGGCCAGCCGGTCGAGCACCTCGCCCGCCGCGTGGATCGCGTTCACGCCGTGCCAGGAGCGGGCGGAGTGGGCACGTACGCCGGTGGTGGTGACGATCGAACGCATGGTGCCCTGGCAGCCTGCCTCGACGATGCCGTACGTCGGCTCAAGCAGCACCGCGAAGTCCGCCTCCAGCCACTCCGGGTGCGCCTCGGCGACCAGGAAGAGACCGTTGTACTTCGACTCGATCTCCTCGGCCTCGTAGAAGAAGTAGGTCACGTCGTAGCGCGGGTCCGGCAGGGTCACCGCCAGGTGCAGCGCGTACGCCACCCCGGACTTCATGTCGGAGGTGCCGCAGCCGTACATCAGGTCGCCGCGCATGGTCGACGGGAAGTTGTTGTTGAGCGGCACCGTGTCCAGGTGGCCGGCCAGCACCACCCGCTGGTCCCGGCCCAGGTCGGTCCGCGCCATCACCGTGTTGCCGTGCCGGTGGGTGGTCAGGTGCGGCACGCCCCGCAGCACCTCCTCCACGCAGTCGGCGATCGCCTTCTCGTTGAGGGACACGGACTCTATGTCGACCAGCGCACGGGTCAGCGCCACCGGATCGGCCAGGACCTCGGGGGTCAGCGGGTTCTCCATGGTTCGCACGGTACCGTCAGACCGGGTGAGCGCGAGGAGCGAGCGTTCCGGGGCGACCGCGTGGAGGCGGCCGCGCGGGGGCGCGCGGCGGGCCGCGACCCGCAGCCACGAACGAGAGGTGAATCAGTGACGTCCGAATCCGCCTGGGGCATCGGCCTGGCCACCGTGACCGCTGACGACCAGGTGCTCGACACCTGGTATCCGACCGGCAAGCTGGGGCTCGGCGAGCTGCCGCTGGTCGCCGGCGAGGACGAGGCGGACGTGCTGGACCTGCCGCCGGGAGCGGTCGGCGACCGGGCGCTGCCCGGGCTGCGTACCGTCCAGGTGGTCACCGTGATCGGCTCGCTGGACGACCCGATCAAGGACGCCGCGGACGCGTACCTGCGGCTGCACCTGCTCTCCCACCGCCTGGTGCGGCCCAACGAGCTCAACCTCGACGGCATCTTCGGCAAGCTGGCGAACGTGGCCTGGACCTCCGCCGGGCCGTGCCCGCCAGAGCGGGTGGACGAGCTGCGGGTCATCGAGCGGGCCGCCGGCCGCCACCTGGCCGTGTACGGGGTGGACAAGTTCCCCCGGATGACCGACTACGTGGTGCCCTCCGGCGTGCGGATCGCCGACGCCGACCGGGTGCGGCTCGGCGCGCACCTGGCCGCCGGCACCACCGTGATGCACGAGGGCTTCGTCAACTTCAACGCCGGCACGCTGGGCACCTCGATGGTCGAGGGGCGGATCGTGCAGGGCGTGGTGGTCGGCGACGGCTCCGACATCGGCGGCGGCGCCTCGATCATGGGCACCCTCTCCGGCGGCGGCACGGAGAAGGTCCGCATCGGCGAGCGCAGCCTGATCGGCGCGAACGCGGGCGTGGGCGTCTCCCTCGGCGACGACTGCGTGGTCGAGGCGGGCTGCTACATCACCGCCGCCTCCAAGATCACCCTGCCGGACGGCCGGGTGGTCAAGGCCCGCGAGCTGTCCGGGGTGGACGGCCTGCTGTTCTGGCGCAACTCGGTCACCGGCGCGCTGGAGGCGAGGCAGCGCAGCGGTCGGGGCATCGAGCTGAACGCCGCGCTGCACGCCAACGACTGACGGTCGCCCCGTCGGGTCCGCGGTCGGCCGCGGACCCGACGGGGGTACGCCTCACCGCAGGCGGTACGCCTGGATGACGCGCTGGGTGACCGTGTTGCCGGCGGTGTCCCGGGCGGTGGCCCGCAGCGAGACGTGTCCGGGGCCGGCGGGGTGCCGTACGGTGGCCGTCCAGCCGTCTCCGCCGGAGCGGACCCGGGCCGGCTGCCAGGTCTTCCCGCCGTCGTAGGAGACGTCGACGGTCAGCGCGGCGACCCGGGCCGAGGGTGCGCCCGGCTGCCGCCGCACCTGGACCGGGATCGCGAAGCTCCGGCCCGCCGGGGCGGCGTTCTCCCGGTCGAGCCGGGGCGTGAACCGGATCACCGACGCCGGCAGCGCGGCCGGGTCGTCCCCGGCGACGTGCCGGGACCGGAACGTCCACGTGGCGGCCACCTCGGTGGAGAGGTCCGTGAAGCTCCGCTTCGACAGCACCTCCAGCCGGTAGTCGGCCGCGCCCGGCGGCACCTCGAACTCGCCGTATCCCGGGTCGGGCGCCTCCCCGACCAGCACCCCGTCGCGGTAGAGGGCGGTGCGGGCGGTGTCGGCGACCGAGCCGCCGGGGTGCCCCTCGGCGTCGCTGTGCACCGGCAGGCTCACCCCGATGCGGTCGCCCCGCCGGATGATCCCGGCCTCCGGGAACGACGGCCCGTACGGCGCGCTGTTCCAACTCTCCCGGTAGTGCCGCCCGGCCCGCAGGCTCCGCTCCTCGGAGAACAGCATCGCCTTGAGGTCGAGCCAGACGTCCTCGGCCGGCCCGAAGAGCAGCTCGGACGACCAGCGCACACCCCGGGTGTTGTGGTGCTCGACCCGCTGGCCGGGGGTCGCGGTGGGCAGGCCGATCGCCCACGTGAAACCGCCCGGGTCATGGTGCGGGAAGACGGCGCGCTCGGCGCCCAGCCCGGGACTGCCGCCGTTGAACCGGTGGGTGACGGTGGCCAGGTCCCTCGCCCGGTAGTGCCGGACGAAGCCGGCCGGCATCCGGCCGGGCACCGCCTCGCTGAGCGCGTAGAGGTAGGGGCTGCTCCCCGCCTCCCGGTCGGCCCACTGGCTGCTCACCGTGGCGAGGAACCGGTCCCCGGGCACCGGCTGCCCGAGGCCGCCGACGTAGAGCCCGTCGAAGTTGTCGGACAGCAGGGTGAAGCCGTGGCTGCCCTGGTCGACGACGAAGTCCGCCCCGATGGTGACCAGTGCCGGGGTGGCCGAGCGCCGCGGCACGGTCATCCGCACCGGCCCGGCCCGGCGGGCGTCGACGGTGACCGAGGTGTCCCCGGCCACCAGCAGCTCCGGCTGGACGATCCGGGTCGCCGCGACGAACTCCTCGCCGTCGAACTCGTACACGGTGCTGACCAGGCCGTACCGCCCCTTGGGCAGCCGCAGCTCGGCGGTGCCGTCGGGATCGTGCAGGTCGTACGAGCCGAAGCCGTCCAGCGGGACCAGCGTGGTGCTGTGCTCGCCGGCCGCCTTGCCGGCGCGGTCCAGGTGCCGGGCGGTCAGCGTGTAGCTCTCCACCTCCCGGTACACGGCCAGCGGGGTGATGGCCACGGTGGCGCCGGAGCGGGCCACGACCCGGCCGGTGTAGTGGCCGTCGGGGCCGTCGACGCGGGTGTCGGCGGTGACGGTGGCGCTGGCCGTGCCGCCCGCCGGCACGGTGATCCGGCTCGCGCCGAGGGTGAACACGCCGGCCGGGGCCGGCTTGCCGTCCGGGCCGGTCGCCTCGACGGCGAGGTCGAGGGTGATCGCGGCCGGGCCGTCGTTGCGCCAGCTCGCCGTGCGGGTGATCGGGGTGTCGTCGCCGTGCGGCCAGAGCGTCCGGCCGAAGGAGACGCTGACCGGGTCGCTGGCCACCGTCTGGGTGACCGCGCGGGCCACGTCGACCCGCCCGGCCCCCTGCTCGTACCCGGTCTGCCCGGGGTGCGGCTTCGCCGAGGCCATGAGGGTGGCCTTGAGCCGCCCGGCGGTCCAGTCGGGGTGCTGCTGGGCGAGCAGCGCGACCGCGCCGGTGACGTGCGGCGCGGCCATCGACGTGCCGGACAGGGCCACGTACCCGTCTCCGGCCGGCTCGCCGATCACCCCGTCCCGGCTGCGCGCCGCGACGATCCCCACACCGGGGGCGGTGATGTCGGGCTTGAGGGCGTCGTCACCCGTGCGGGGGCCGCGGCTGGAGAAGTCGGCGAGGCTGTCGTCCCGGTCGACGGCGCCCACCGAGAGCGCGGCGTCGGCGCTGCTGGGCGAACTGACGGGCGCGAACCCGCCGTCGTTGCCGGCGCTGATCACGAAGAGCGCGCCGGTCTGCGCGGTGAGCGCGTTGACGGCCTCCTCCAGCGGGTCGACCTCGGGGGTGTCGAAGCCGCCGAGACTCAGGTTGATCACGTCGGCTCGCTGCTCCACCGCGGCCCACTGCATCCCGGCCAGGATCGCCGACTCGGGGCATCCGGCGGTCTCGCAGACCTTCCCGTCCAGCAGCGTCGCGTCCGGGGCCACGCCGCGGTGCCGGCCGCCGGAGGCGGCGCCGCTGCCAGCGACGATCGACGCGACGTGGGTGCCGTGCCCGACCACGTCGCCGGGCGCGGCCTCCTCGGTGAAGTTGCGCGCCTGCGCCACCCGGCCGGCCAGATCCGGGTGCGTGGCGTCCAACCCGGTGTCCAGCACGGCCACCCGCACGCCCCGGCCGGTGAAGCCGGCCTGGTGGGCCGCCGGCGCGCCGATCTGCGGCACGCTGCGGTCGAGGGTGATCCGCCGCCGGCCGTCGAGCCAGATCCGGTCGACACCCCCCGCCGCGCCGACTCTCGTGCCGGCGGCGGTGATCGCCGCCCAGACCTCACCGGCCCGCCGCTTGGCCGCCGTGGCGGCGACCCCGCCGACGGCGGGCAGTTCGCGGGTGACCCGCACCCCGCCCGGCACGGCCGCGCGCCGGGCGGCGCCGGCCCCGCCGGTGATGAGCACGGGCAGGTCGTCGCGCCGGGCGTCGTCGTAGCCGGCGGCGATCAGCTCGGTGACGTCGAACAGCCGCCGGTCGACCCGGCCGGCCCGGACCAACGCCACGGCGTCCTGCGGCACGACGGAGAGGTGGCCGCGCTCCCGCCGGGTCAGGAAACGGATCTTCTCGCGCCCCGGCGCGGGACGCACGCTCGCCCCGGCGTCGGTGACGGTGACCCGGTCCCCGGTGAGCAGGGTGACCGTGGTGGAGCGCCTGTCCGCCGTGGGGGCCGGCGGGGCCGCTCCCGGGCCGGCGGTCGCGTCCGGACGGGCGGCGGGCCCGGTGGGTGCCTGGGCGACCGCCATCCCGGGGGTGCCGAGCACCAGACCGAGCACCAGGCCGAGACCGACCATTGTTCTTCTTCGCTGCAACGGATCCTCCTCGTCGGGCGTTACTACCTGTGGGAGAGACGTGCATTGACGGTCATCATGTTTACATACTCGGTATGCATAATGAAGTCCAGAAGATGACGGACCAGCCAACGGACGGACCGGCCGTTCGGCATGATCGACCGGTGACCTCCATGAAGGAACGCATGCTGGCCGGCGAGCCGTACATCGCCAACGAGCCGGAGATCGTCGCCGACCTGGACCGGGCGGCGCGGCTGATGGAACGCTTCAACACCAGCTCCGCGGCCGACCCCGAGGGCCGACTCGCGGCCCTGCGCGACCTGCTCGGCGAGGTGGGCGAGGACACCTGGGTGCGGCCGCCCTTCCACTGCGACTACGGCTCGCAGATCCGGATCGGGCCGCGCAGCTTCGTCAACTTCAACGCGGTCTTCCTCGACGTCGCCCCGATCACCATCGGCGCGGACGTCCAGATCGGACCGAACGTGCAGCTGCTCACCCCCACCCACCCCGTCGAGCCCGGACCGCGCCGCGACAAGTGGGAGGCGGCCAAGCCGATCACCATCGGCGACAACGTCTGGCTCGGCGGCGGGGCGATCGTGCTCGCCGGCGTCACCGTCGGGGAGAACACCGTCGTCGGCGCGGGCGCCGTCGTGACGAGGGACCTGCCGGCCAACGTCGTCGCGCTGGGCAACCCGGCCCGCGTCGTACGACAGCTCGACTGACCTCGGTCAGGCCCCGGTGAGCCGCCGTCCGGTCCGCCCGGCTCAGTCGCCGGTGGACCGGCCCGCCCCGACGGGCGGCGGCTCGTCCAGCCGGACGACCAGGTCGGCGCGGTGCGCGGTGCCGGCCACCAGGGCGGCGTTGGTCTCGTCGCTGCCCGTCGCCCACGCCCGGGCCTGCTCCGCCGACCGCCCGTACGCCTGGTGCCGGGCGGTCAGCCGGCGCAGCCTCAGCTCGGCGTCCAGGTCCAGGAACCACGTCTCGTGCAGCAACTGCCGCACCTCGTCCCAGGGCGTCGCGGTCACCAGCAGGTAGTTGCCCTCGGTGACCACCAGCCGCACCGACGGCGGCACCTCGATCGACCCGGCCACCGGCTCCTCCAGGTCCCGGCGGAACGCCGGCGCGTAGACCGCGGTCGGCTCCAGCCGGCGCAGGCGCCGCAGCATCGAGACGTAGCCGTTGGCGTCGAACGTGTCGATGGCGCCCTTGCGCTCGGCCCGGCCCAACCGGCGCAGCTCGGCCTGGGCGAGGTGGAAGCCGTCCATCGGCACCAGCCGGGCCGCCGGGCCGACCGCCTCGACGATCCGCTCCGCCAGCGTGGACTTGCCCGCGCCGGGCGCCCCCGCGATGCCGAGCAGTTGCCGCGGGCCGGCGTCGGCGAGGGCGCGCGCCCGCGCCACCAGCTCGTCGACCCCGACGACCCGGGCGGTCTCCATCAGTCGAGCACCGGCTCGCTGATCGCGAACCGCGCGTGCACCGCCGCCTGCACGGTCTGCGGCTGCGGGTCGAGCTCCAGCTCGGGCGGCCCGCTCTCGGCACCGCCGCCCATCCCGTACGCCATGCGGCTCATCATCGGCCGTTCCGCCGCGCCCGCGTCGGCCAGCTCGATCAGGGCGGTCACCCGGGCACCGAGCGCCTCCGCGTACTCGCGGGCGCGCAGCAGCGCGTCGGCGATCGCGGCGTGCCGGGCCTCGCGGTGGGCCGGGCTGTCCGGCCGCAGCGACCACCACGGCCCGGCCACCTCGACCTGGTCCTGGTCGGCCAGGCGCAGCATCAGGTCGCCCAGCGCGGTGAAGTCGCTGACCGTCACGGTGGTGGCCACGCTGCCGTGGTACGCGATCACGCGCTCGCCGGAGCGCCTGGTCTCCGGCCGGACCCGCAGCTCGCCGGTCTCGCGCCGGTCGATCGCGGCGCCGTAGCCGTCCAGCAGCACCCGGACGGCGGCGGCCCGCTCGGCCAGCCGGGTCAGGGTGGCCTCCCGGTCCCGGTCGCGCGCCGTCGCGGTCACCGTGAACTGCGCGATCTCCGGCGCG
>NZ_JBPQTP010000124.1:0-19141 GCF_051386395.1 Micromonospora sp. URMC 106 | reverse complement strand
ACCGACGGCGGGCGGCCCGGTGGGGCGCCCGCCGTCGGTCGGTGCGTCAGTTCTGGGCGGTCGCGTCGTCGGCGGTGATCACCGGCTCGACCGGCTCGGCGTCCAGCCGGGAGATCCAGCCGGTGACGTCGCGGGCCACGTCCTGCGCGGTGAGGCCGAGGTCGGCGAGGATCTGCGCGCGGGTGCCGTGCGGGTGCCAGTCCGCCGGCACGCCGAGGTCGCGCAGCGGCACCCGCACGTCGGCGTCCCGCATCGCCTGGGCGAGGGCGTCGCCGACGCCGCCGACCCGTACGCCGTCCTCGACGGTGACCACGAGGCGGTGCCGGGCGGCCAGCTCGACCAGCTCGGCCGGGACGGGACGGACCCAGCGCGGGTCGACCACGGTGACGCCGTAGCCCTGCTCGGCGACCCGGGCGGCCACCTCCATGCCCAGGTGCCCGAAGGAGCCGACCGCGACCAGCAGCACGTCCGTACGCGCCGACTCGGCCAGCACGTCGACCGTGCCGATCCGGCGCACGGCCGGCAGGTCGGCGGCGACGGTGCCGGTCGGGAACCGGACGATGGTCGGGCCGTCGTCGACGGCCACCGCCTCGCGCAGCTCCTCGCGCAGGGTGGCGGCGTCGCGGGGCGCGGCGATCCGCAGGCCCGGCACGACCCCGAAGACGGACATGTCCCACATGCCGTAGTGGCTGGGCCCGTCGGGGCCGGTGATCCCGGCCCGGTCCAGCACGAAGGTCACCGGCAGCCGGTGCATCGCCACGTCCAGCAGGACCTGGTCGAAGGCGCGGTTGAGGAAGGTCGCGTAGACCGCCACCACGGGGTGCAGCCCGCCGAGCGCCAGGCCGGCGGCCGAGGTGGCCGCGTGCTGCTCGGCGATGCCCACGTCGTACACCCGGTTCGGGTGCTTGCGGGCGAGCTTGGCGATGCCGGTCGGCTCGGCCATCGCCGCCGTGATGCCCACCACGTCGGGCCGCTCGTCGGCGATGGCGACCAGCTCGTCGGCGAAGACGTGGGTCCACTTCACCGAGGGGGCGGCGACCAACTTGCCGGTCTCGATGTCGAAGGCGCTGCCGGGGCCGTGCAGGCAGTCGGCCTCGTCCTCCTCGGCCGGGCGGTAGCCGTAGCCCTTGCGGGTGACGGCGTGCACGATCACCGGGCCGCCGAAGTTCTTCGCGGCGCGCAGCGCCGACTCGACCGCGGTCACGTCGTGCCCGTCGACCGGGCCGACGTACTTGATGCCGAGGTCCTCGAACATCGCCTGCGGGGCGACCGCGTCCTTGATGCCCTTCTTGACCGCGTGCAGCACCTCGTACATCGGCCTGCCGACCAGCGGGGTGGAACCGAGGGCGTCCTTGACGGTGTCGAGCACCTTCTCGTAGCTCGGGTTGAGCCGCAGCGAGGAGAGGTGGTCGGCGAGGCCGCCGATGGTCGGCGCGTACGACCGGCCGTTGTCGTTGACCACGATGACGAGGGGGTTGCCGGCGGTCGCGATGTTGTTGAGCGCCTCCCAGCACATGCCGCCGGTGAGCGCGCCGTCGCCGACCACCGCGACGACGCTGCGCTGCTCGCCCCGCAGCGCGTACGCCTTGGCCAGGCCGTCGGCGTAGGACAGGGCGGTGGAGGCGTGCGAGTTCTCGATGAGGTCGTGCTCACTCTCGGCCTGGCTGGGGTAGCCGGAGAGCCCGCCCCGCTGGCGCAGCTTGTCGAAGCCGGCCTGCCGCCCGGTGACGATCTTGTGCACGTACGCCTGGTGGCCGGTGTCGAACAGGAGCCGGTCGCGCGGCGAGTCGAAGACGCGGTGCATGGCCAGCGTCAGCTCGACCACGCCCAGGTTGGGGCCGACGTGTCCGCCGGTGCGGGAGACCTTGGCGATCAGGAAGTCCCGGATCTCCGCGGCGAGGATGTCCAGTTCCTCGGCGGACATCCGCTTGACGTCCTGCGGACCTCGGACGGTGGCCAGCAGCCCGGTGTGGTGGACCGTGTCCTCTTCAACACTCATGACGGAAGAGTCTATCGGCCGTCGCACAGTCCGCAGTCTGGCCGGGACGATCGCCGCCCGCCCGGGGCGCTGAGCACCCGGTCAGGCCGGGTCGACGCCCCGCCAGGCCCGGTCCGCCCCCGTCAGGCCCGGGTCGGCGCAGCCAGGCCCGCGCCCGCCCGGTCAGGCCCGCGCCCGCTCCGGCTCGGCCGGGGCCGGCGCGTCAGGCGCGGATGCGCAGCCGGCGGGGCGCGGCGGCGGCCGGGGCGCCCCGGAACGCCGGCCCGGACGGGGTCCAGGAGCCCAGCACGGCGGCCCGGGTGGCGCCGGTCACCGAGGGCAGCGCGCCGGGCAGCCCGTGCCAGGAGAGCCAGCCGAGCAGCGCGAACGCGTACGCCTCCTTGGCCTGCGCCGGTACGCCCAGCTCGTCGGTGGTGCGCAGCCGCCACCGCCCGGCCCCGAGCGCGGCCAGCCGGGCGGTCAGGGTGCGGTTGCGCACCCCGCCGCCGGCCGCGACGACCTCCGCCACGCCGTGCCGGTCGCACTCGGCGGCCACCACCCGGGCGGTCAGCTCGGTCAGGGTGGCCAGCACGTCGTCGGCCGGCACCGGCTCGCCGAGGGCGGCCAGCCGCGCCTCCAGGTAGCCGGCGTGGAACAGCTCCTTGCCGGTCGACTTGGGCGGCGGCGCCGCGTAGTACGGCTCGGCGAGCAGCGCGTCCAGCAGGCCGGGGTGCACCCGGCCGGCCGCCGCCCGGGCGCCGTCGAGGTCGCAGGGCCGGCCCAGGAGGCGCCGGGCGGCCGCGTCGAGCAGCGCGTTGGCGGGCCCGACGTCGTACCCGAGGACCGGCGCGCCCGGCGCGAGGACCGTGAGGTTGGCGATGCCGCCCAGGTTGAGCGCGGCGCGCGGGGCCGCGCCGTCGGCCGGGTCGAGCAGCAGCGCGTCGAACGCCGGGACCAGGGGCGCGCCCTGCCCGCCGGCGGCGACGTCCGCCGAACGCAGGTCGCTCAGCACGGGTACGCCGACCCGGGCGGCCACCCGCGCGACCGCGCCGAGTTGCAGGGTGCCGTGCGCCCGGCCGTCGGACACCCAGTGGAAGACCGTCTGCCCGGGCGAGACCACCGCGTCGACAGTGCCGCCGGCCAGCTCGACGCCGACCGCCGCGGCCTCGGCGAAGACCTCGCCGAGCCGGTTGTCCAGCCGGCAGACCGCCTCGATCGTGGTGGACCCCGGCGGCAGCACCTCGCCGATCGCGGCGCGCAGCGCGTCGTCGTAGTCGAGGCTCCGGTGCCCCAGCGGGCGCAGCCAGAGCGTGTCGCCCTCGGCGGTGAACTCGGCGGCGGCCACGTCCACCCCGTCGTACGAGGTCCCCGACATCAGCCCGACGATCTTCATCCCGCCAGGCTAGCGGGCGGCTCAGGCGGGCGGCAGGAGCAGCCCGACCAGTTCGACGTGCTGGGTCATCGGGAACAGGTCGAAGCCGCGCAGCGCGGCCAGCCGCCAGCCCGACCCGGCGAAGGTGCGCACGTCCCGGGCGAAGGCGGCCGGGTCGCAGGCCACGTACGCGACCGCGCGCGGGCCGGCCGCGACCACGTCCCGCACCACCCGGGCCCCCGCGCCGGAGCGCGGCGGGTCCAGCACCACCACGTCGACCGGGCCGGTGATCCGGCGGCGGGCCAGCGCCGCCTCCACCCGGGCCGGCACCACCTCGACGCGAGGCAGGTCGCGCAGGTTCTCCCGGGCCGCCGCGACGCCCTGCTCGGCCGACTCCACCAGGGTGACCCGGCCGGCGTCACCGACGCGGCCGGCCAGCGCCGCGGCGAAGAGCCCCGCCCCGCCGTAGAGGTCCCAGGCGGTCTCCCCCGGCCCGGGGGCGAGCAGGTCCAGCACCGCGTCGACCAGGGTGTCGGCGGCGGCCGGGTGGACCTGCCAGAACGACGACGCGGGCAGGACCCACTCCCGGCCGGCGGCCACCTCGCGGACCCGCTCCGGGCCGCTCACCGGGCGCGGCACCCCGTCGGCGACGGCGGTGACCGCCACGTCCCCGCCCGTGGAGGCGACCGTCTCCACCGCGTCCGCGTCCGGCCAGCGGGCCCCGCTCGGGGCCAGCACGGGCAGTTCCCGGATCGCCGGGTGGGCGATCAGGCAGCGGTCGATCGGCACCACCTCGTGCGAACGGTGCTTGAGCAGGCCGGCCCGGCCCGCGCCGTCGACCGCGTAGCGGACGCGGGAGCGCCAGCCGAGCGGCCCGCCGGGCAGCGCGTCCACCCGGACGCCCAGGGCGTCCACCTCCGCGTCGGTGAGCCCGCCCAGGCGGGTGAGCTGCTCCCGGACGACCGCGGCCTTCCAGTCGAGCTGGGCGGCCGGGGCGACGTGCTGCAGGTCGCAGCCGCCGCAACGACCCGGTTTCGCGTACGGGCAGGGCTGCTCGACCCGGTCCGGGGCGGCCTGGAGCACGGTCACCGCGTCGGCCCGGACGAACCCCTTGTGCACCTCGGTGACCTCGGCGACCACCCGCTCGCCGGGCAGCGCGTGCCGGACGAAGACCACCTGGCCGTCCACCCGCGCGACGCAGTGCCCGCCCGGGGCGACCGCCCCGACGGTCAGCTCGACCCGCTCGGCCTCCTCCAGCCCCCGGCCGTGGCGTTCCCCGGTCACCGCTCACCCCCACCGCTCGGGCCGCCCTCGCCGGGCGGCGCGGACACGACCGGCGGGACGCTCGGCGGCAGGGTGCCGCGCGGCGCGACCCGGGGCCCCCGCGCCGGTCCCCGGCTCAGCGTGGCGTCCAGCCGGTCCAGGTCCTTGGACGCCGTCGAGGCGAGCTGCCACGGCACGCTGGTCACCATCACCCCCGGCTCGAACAGCAGCCGGCCCTTGAGGCGCAGCGCGCTCTGGTTGTGCAGCAGGTTCTCCCACCAGCGCCCGACCACGTACTCGGGGATGAAGACCGTGACCACGTCGCGGGGCGACTCGCGGCGGACGCCGGCCACGAAGTCCAGGATCGGGCGGGTGATCTCCCGGTACGGCGAGTCGACCACCGTCAGCGGGACCGGCAGGTCCCGCCGCTCCCACTCCGCCTGCAGTTCCCGGGTGTCCTTGTCGTCGACGTTGACGGTCACCGCGGTCAGCGTGTCGGGCCGGGTGGCGCGGGCGTACGCGATGGCCCGCAGCGTCGGCTTGTGCAGCTTGCTGACCAGCACGACGGCGTGGTTGCGGGCGGGCAGCACGGCGCGGCCCTCGTCCGGCGGGGTCAGCTCCGCCGCGACCCGGTCGTAGTGCCGGCGGATGGCCAGCATCAGCACGTAGATCATCGCCATCGCGGCGATGGCGATCCACGCGCCGAGGAGGAACTTGGTGACCAGCACGACGACCAGCACGGCGCCGGTCATCGCCATGCCGAACGTGTTGATCGCCCGGGACCGCAGCATGCGCCGGCGCGCCTGCGGGTCCCGGGCGGTCTTCAGGTGCCGGTTCCAGTGCCGGATCATGCCGGCCTGGGAGAGCGTGAACGACACGAACACGCCGACGATGTAGAGCTGGATGAGCCGGGTCACCTCGGCCTGGAAGCCCACGATCAGCACGATCGCGGCGACGGCGAGGAAGACGATGCCGTTGGAGAAGGCCAGCCGGTCGCCCCGGGTGTGCAGCTGCCGGGGCAGGTAGCGGTCCTGGGCGAGGATCGAGCCGAGCACCGGGAACCCGTTGAACGCGGTGTTCGCGGCCAGGAAGAGGATCAGCGCGGTGACCCCGGCGACGACGTAGAGCAGCACGGACCCGGAGCCGAAGACCGTCTCGCCGAGCTGGGTGGTGACGGTCTTCTGCACGTACCCCTCGGGGCCGGAGATGATCTGCAGGTCCGGGTCCTCGACGAACTGCAGGCCGGTGAGCCGGGACAGCCAGATGATCCCGACCAGCATGGCCACCGAGATGCTGCCGAGCAGCAGCAGGGTGGTCGCCGCGTTGCGGCTCTTCGGCGCCTTGAACGCCGGCACCCCGTTCGAGATCGCCTCCACGCCGGTCAGCGCGGCGCACCCCGAGGAGAACGTGCGCAGCAGCAGGAAGACCAGGGCGAAACCGGTCACGCTGTGCTCGGCCTGGATGACGAGGTCGGCGCTGGGGGCGCGCAGGTCGTCGCCGAGCACGAAGACCCGGACCAGCCCGGTGAGCAGCATGCCGACCATCACGATGATGAAGCCGTAGGTGGGGATCGCGAAGGCCGTCCCGGACTCCCGCAGGCCGCGCAGGTTCATCGCGGTGAGCAGCACCACCGCGCAGACCGCGATCAGCACCTTGTGGGTGGCCACGAACGGCACCACCGAGCCGAGGTTGGCCACTCCGGAGGAGACCGAGACCGCGACCGTCAGCACGTAGTCGACCAGCAGCGCGCTGGCCACCCCCACGCCGGCGCGGGGACCGAGGTTGACCGTGGCCACCTCGTAGTCGCCGCCGCCGGAGGGGTAGGCGTGCACGTTCTGCCGGTAGCTGGCGACGACGGTGAGCATCACCACCACGACCGCCAGCGCGATCCACGGCGAGAAGAGGTACGCCGAGGCGCCCGCGATGGAGAGGGTCAGCAGGATCTCGTCCGGCGCGTACGCGACGCTGGAGAGCGCGTCGGAGGCGAAGACGGGCAGCGCGATGCGCTTGGGCAGCAGGGTGTGCTGGAGCCGGTCGGACCGGAACGGTCGACCGAGGAGCAGCCGCTTCAGCAGCGAGGTGGGTCGGGCCACAACCGCCAAGAGTACGACCACCCGGGCCGGCGTCGCGGGGTGGCCGATCACCGGACGCTGGACCGGCGGAGTACCGTCGGTCCGCGCCCCCGCCGGGAACGTGGCAGGCTCGCAGACGACACGCTCACCGGTCGGGCGGTCGCGCACCTTGAGGAGGGACGCGGTGCATGTCGTGATCATGGGTTGTGGCCGGGTCGGTTCGACCCTCGCCCACAGCCTGGAGTCCCGGGGGCACTCGGTCGCGGTCATCGACCACGACTCCGACGCCTTCCGCCGGCTCGGCCCCGAGTTCGCCGGCATCACCGTCACGGGCGCCGGCTTCGACGGCGAGGTGCTCCGGCAGGCCGGCATCGAGCGGGCGGACGCCTTCGCGGCGGTCTCCAGCGGCGACAACTCCAACATCATCTCGGCCCGGCTGGCCCGCGAGACGTTCGGCGTGTCGCGCGTGGCGGCCCGCATCTACGACCAGCGCCGGGCCCAGGTCTACGAGCGGCTCGGCATCCCCACCGTGGCCACCGTCCGGTGGACCGCCGACCGGATGCTGCGGCACCTGGTGCCGGAGGGGAACGTGGAGATCTTCCGCGACCCGACGAGCACGGTGTCGATCGTCGAGGTGCCCGTGCACAAGGACTGGATCGGCCGGTCGGTGCGCGCCCTGGAGGGGGCGACGGGGGCCCGGGTGGCATACCTGATCCGCTTCGGCATCGGCACGCTGCCGGCCCCGTCCACCGTCGTGCAGGAGGGCGACCAGCTCTTCATGCTGGTCACCGACGACATCGCGGGGACGGTCACGTCGGTGGCGGCGGCGCCGCCGGAAGGAGGGCTCTGAGCCATGCGCATCGCCATCGCCGGCGCCGGCAACGTGGGCCGATCGATCGCCCAGGAGCTGATCGACAACGGCCACCAGGTGATGCTCATCGAGCGTCAGCCCAAGATGCTCCGGCCCGACCGGGTGCCCGCCGCGGAGTGGGTACTGGCCGACGCGTGCGAGCTGACCAGCCTGGAGGAGGCCAACGTCGCCGGCTGCGACGTGGTGGTCGCGGCCACCGGGGACGACAAGGTCAACCTCGTGGTCTCGCTGCTGGCCAAGACCGAGTTCGCGGTGCCCCGGGTGGTGGCCCGGGTCAACCGGGCGGAGAACGAGTGGCTCTTCACCGAGCAGTGGGGCGTCGACGTCGCGGTGAGCAAGCCGCGGGTGATGGCCGCCCTGGTCGAGGAGGCGGTCACCGTCGGCGACCTGGTCCGGCTGATGACCTTCCGGCAGGGGGAGGCGAACCTCGTCGAGATCACCCTGCCGCCGACCGCGCCGTACGTCGGGCAGCCGCTGCACGCGGTGCCGCTGCCGCGCGACTCCGCGCTGGTGGCGATCCTGCGCGGCAAGCGGGTGCTGGTGCCCAGCCCGGACGACCCGCTGGAGGCCGGCGACGAGCTGATCTTCGTCTGCACCGCCGAGGTGGAGGACGCGGTCCGCGCGGTGGTGCTCGGGCCGGACAGCGTGGAGCGGACCCGCGAGCAGCGTTGACGGCGGCGGTCAGCCGCCGCCGGGCAGCGCCTCCCGGGTGACCCGCCGGACCGTCCAGACCGTGATCAGCAGCAGCAGCACGTACGGCGGGTAGCCCAGCACCAGCCTCGCCACGCCGAGCGCCGTGTCCTGGTGGGCGAGGTAGAGCGCCGCCTGGACGCCCACCTTGGCCAGCCAGACCACGCCCCAGAGCACGGTCAGCCCGGTGAAGGTGCGCACCAGGCGCGGGTCGTCGCGCCACTCGGCGCGCCCCTTGGCCACCAGCACCGACCAGATCCACCCCACCAGGGGCTGCCGGACCGCCGCCGAGACCAGCAGGGCCACGCCGTAGCCGATGCCGTAGAGGATGCCGGGGAGGTAGAAGTCGCGCTCGTCGCCGGTGCGCCAGGCGATCGCGGCGCCGACGGCGATGCCGAAGAGCCCGTTGACCGCGTGCCGTACGGGCCGCCGCTGGGCCAGCCGGAGCCCGGCGATCACCAGCGCCACCGCCACCGAGGCGATCACGGCGGGGCGCAACTCGCCGACGATGTTGGCCACCACGAAGACGACCACCGGGATGCTGGACTCGACCAGGCCCCGCCAGCCGCCGAGCTGGTCGGCCATCTGCTCGGCGAGGGTGGGCAGCCGCTCCTCGTCCTCCGGAGCGCTCTCCGGCTGGGCCGCCCGGTGCTGTCCCGTCGTCATCGCACGCCTTCCGTCCGCCGCGACCACCGGGTCACTTCGGCGGTTCCAGCTCGTAGTACGGGTTGTAGATCACCTTGCGGTCGTCGCGCACGGCCACCCGCCCGCGGGCGGTCAGGTGCCGGCCGGGTTCGATGCCGGCGATGTGCCGCCGCCCCAGCCACACCAGGGTGACCACGTCGCTGCCGTCGTAGAGGTCCGCCTCCAGCGTGGGCAGGTTGGTGCGCGGGGTGTAGACCACCGTGCGGAGCCGCCCGGAGACCGAGACCACCTGACCCCGCAGACACTGCCGGGCCGGCACACCGCCGTGCTCGGCGCTCTCCCGACGCAGCTCCTGCGCCTCGATCTCCGCCTCGCTCGCGGTGAGCCGGCGCAGCATCCGGCGCAGCGAGCCCCGGTCCTCGTCGGTCGACATGACCTCGGCGTCACCCTCTCCACGCTGGCCGGCGCGGTGCCGGCACGGGCCCGGCACCCGGCGACGCCGGGACCGTCCCGCCAGCGTACGCCGAGGGGACGGCTCCCGACTCCATCGGTGACTCCCGTCAGGCCTCGCGGGGCCCGGGAGCGGGGTTGCCGCCGGCCGCCGACGCCTCGCCGGCGGCCTGGTCGGCCACCTCGCGGGGCAGCCGCAGCGGCAGCGGCTCGCGCACCGGCTTCGCCTCCTGGCCCCGGTCGACCACCAGGCCGTCGAGGCACTCCGCGAGCGGGCCGGCGGCGGCCGGGTTGGTGGCCGCCTCGCCCTGGTAGACGCCGCGGACCATCCAGCGCGGCCCGTCGATGCCGACGAACCGCAGGTCGGTGATGCCGTCCGGGGTACGCACCCGGGCGTGCAGCTCGGTGCCGTACTCGCCCTCGACCTCCTGGGCCGCTGCGCCGTCGTTGAACAGCGACTGGCGGATCTCCGCGCGCACCTCGTCCCAGATGCCCTCGGAGCGAGGCGCGGCGAAGACGCCGAGCTGGAGCGCGTTCTGGCCGTGCACCAGCACGACCTGCTGGATCACGCCCTCCGGGTCGGCCTGCACCCGCACCTCGACCTCGCGCACCGCGGGGATCTGCAGGCTGCCCAGGTCGAGCCGCTGCACCCCGGCGGGCGCCTCCGAGACGTCGTACGGGCCGCGCGCCGGGGCCGCCGGGGCCGACTCGGGGGAGTCGAGGACCTCGGTCGTCCGCTCGTCGCGGGCGTTCCGTCGGGCATCGTCCCGCTTACGGGAGAAGATCACTGCGCCAACCCTCCGCTGTTCGCACTCACCCTGCCACCTCTTCCGTCCGTCCGCCTGCCCGGTCCCGCTCGTCCCGCCGCCCGGCGGACGCGTCCGGCGCCCGCCGTCCATCCGGCGCCGGCAGGTCCGCCGGGGCCGGCACCAGGCCGGCGTGTCCGCCGGTGGAGCCGTGCCCGCCGGTGCCGCGCCGGGACGCGGGCAGCTCGGCCACCGGCTGGAAATCCGCCCGCGCCACCCGCTGGACAACGAGCTGGGCGATCCGATCGCCACGGGAGATCTTCGCCGGCACCTCCCGATCATGATTGATCAGGTTGACCAGGATCTCACCCCGGTAGCCGGCGTCGACCGTACCGGGCGCGTTGAGCACCGTCACGCCGAGTCGGGCAGCGAGCCCCGAACGGGGGTGGACCAGGCCCACGTACCCCTCGGGCAACGCGATGGCCACGCCGGTCGGGACCAGGGCCCGACCGCCGGGGGGCAGCTCGACGTCCGCGGCCGCCACCAGGTCGGCCCCGGCGTCACCGGGATGGGCGTACGCCGGCAGCGGCAGCTCGGGGTCGAGCTGCCGTACGGGCACGGGTACGACGTCGGTCACGGTTCCCCTCTTCCGTCCGGTTCGTGGGGTGACCCTGACATCCTGCCGGTTCCGCCGGCCGCCGTGCGCCGTACCCTGGCAGGAGTGAGCCTGTCGCCATCCTCGCCGTCCCCGGCGTCGCCCGCCGCGGCGCCCCCGGAGCACACCGAGCGGCTCAGCCTGCCCTGGTGGCTGTGGCTGGGCGGGCTGGCCGCGGCCGCGCTGCTGGCCGTGGAGCTGTGGATGGGCGCCCCCGGCGTGCGGGCCTGGCTGCCGTTCGCGGTGCTGCTGCCGGCGGCCGCCGCCGGCCTGGCCTGGCTGGGCCGCATCCGGATCGCGGTACGCGACGGCGAGCTGCGGGTGGACGACGCCCGGCTGCCGGTCCGCTTCGTCGCCGACGTCGTCCCGCTGGACGCCGCCGGCCGGCGTGAGGTGCTCGGGGTCGGTGCCGACCCGCTGGCGTTCGTGGTGCAGCGGCCGTGGATCCCGGGCGCCGTCCAGGTGGTCCTCGACGACCCGGCCGACCCCACCCCGTTCTGGGTGGTCAGCACCCGCCACCCCGTCGAGCTGGCCGAGGCGGTCCTGGCCGCCCGCGACGCCGCCCGCTCCTGAGCCATCCGCACCTGTCCCACGGCCCCGGGCGGGGTCAGGCGGTGCCACCGGGCAGGGCCGGCGGGCCGCCGGGCAGGGCGGGCGCCTTGCGGCGCAGGTCGCTGCGGAGCTGGTCGGCCATCGTCCGGGTGGCCCGGCGGTTGAGGTAGCTCGCCACCGCCGCCCCGGTGAGGAAGGGGCCGAGCGTGGTCAGGTTGCGACCGAAGCGCTTGAGCAGCATGTCCCGCAGCTCCTTGCGGGCGGCGGTGCCGAGCACGGCGCCCACCCCGACGCCGGGCAGCATCGGGTTGATCCCGCGCTGTCCGGCCCAGGACTGCACCAGCGCGACCGCCCGCTGGGTGCCGCCGGTCGGCAGCGGTACCCCGTACACCTCGTGCAGCTCGCCGATCAGCTTGAGTTCGACGGCCACCACGGCGACCGTCTCGGCGGCCAGCAGGATCGGCGCGGAGAGCAGGGTCGGGGTGACCGCCCACTCGACCGCGGCGACTCCCCCGCCCGCGGCGCCGATGCCCGCCGTCGTCCGCGCGGCGTTGCGTACCAGCCGCGCGGCCAGCGCCTCGCCGTCCAGGCCGTCGAAGTGGCGGCGCAGGGTGGCCAGGTCGCGCACGGGCACGTGCGGGGCGACCTCGGCGACCGTGTCGACCATCCAGCGGACGGCGGCCTTCGGCCTGAACAGGTCCCGCAGCCCGCGCGCCCGCGCCTGCCCGACGAGCCGGCCGAGCAGTTGCCGCCGGCGGGGCGTGCCGATGTCGTCGGCCGTCAACGCCGCGACGGTGGCGCCCAGCTCGTCGTCCGCGCCCGGCCCGGGCACGGCGTCGGCCGGGCTCGGGGCACGGTCGCGGACGCCCTCGGCGCGGGTCCCGTCCGCGCCGCCCGTGCCGCGCGGCTCGCTCCGCTCGCTCATGGGTCGACCTCCCGTATGGACGGACGCCGACGCCGCGGCCGCCCGTCACGAGTCAAGCAGGTCCCCCGCCGTACCGCACGGCGACTCGGGCAGCGGCGGCCCCGCGAGGGAGCCGCCGCTGGTGAGGGCGTGGTGTCAGACGCACTCGCGGCAGATGAGCTCGCCGTTGCGCTCGACCGCCAACTGGCTGCGGTGGTGCACCAGGAAGCAGCGGGCACAGCGGAACTCGTCCTGCTGCATCGGCAGCACCTTGACCGTGAGCTCCTCGTCGGCCAGATCGGCACCGGGCAGCTCGAAGCTCTCGGCCACCTCGGCCTCGTCGACGTCCACGGCGCCGGACTGTGAGTCGACGCGCCGAGCCTTGAGCTCTTCCAGGCTGTCCTCGCCGAGGTCGACCTCGTCGCGACGCGGGGCGTCGTAGTCGGTGGCCATCGGTTTCACTCTCCCATATCGATGTTGTCGCTTCCGGTTGTAACGCCGGACGACGCTGTTTCGGTTCCGCTGGCCGGCCACCACTTGTGTCGGTCACCCGACCCGAAGACAGCACGGACGGGGACCCCCCGGAGGAACCCCCAGCGAGCGCGGAACCATACCCCCCCCTTTGGGCGAGGCATGTATACCGCCCTCGTGGCTGAGATGTACGCCCCCGCACGCGAAGTTGTTCCCAATGTGACTCAGGCGACACGAAGATAGGGGTAGTAGTACCCGGTTCCCGGATGGCGCGCCGGCATGTCGGACTGTTTCCACGCGACGGCCGGACAACCGTTAACCTCAGCGGCGTACTCGACGGCCGGCGGGGCGGCCCGACCGCCGGCGGCCGCCGCCACCCACCATTGTCCGGGGAGCGCCCTGATGAGCTTTGCGCGAGTGCGAGCACTCGTTGTCGTCGGTCTGCTGGCGGTGCTGGCCCTGGTCTTCGTCGTGGTCGCCCTGGTCCGCGACTCCCAGGGCGAGGCCGGCCTGGCCGGGGGCTGCCCGGAGGGCTGGCCGCTCGCCGACGTGACCCTGCGCGAGCCCAAGGACGTCAAGATCAACGTGCTGAACGGCACCGATCAGGTCGGCCTGGCCAAGACCATCGCGGACGACTTCCGCAACCGGAAGTTCCAGGTGAAGAAGACCGGCGACGAGAAGAAGCAGATCGACGACATCGCGGTGCTGCGCTACGGACCGAAGGGCGTCGGCTCGGCGCACCTGCTGCGGGCGTACTTCCTCAACAACGCCGAGTACGAGTACGACGCCAAGCGCACCGACGACGTGGTCGACGTGGTGCTCGGCAGCGGCTTCCAGCAGCTGGCCACCACGACCGAGGTCAACCAGTCCCTGGGCGACCTCGGCGCGCCGGTGGCGCCCGCCGGCTCCTGCCCGACGCGCGCGGACGACTGACGCCAGGCGCCGCGCCCGGGCCGGCCCGGGCGCGGACCGTCCGTCACGGGCCGCCGGCGGCGTCCAGGTCGGCGAGCCGGTCGTGCAGGGGCTTGAACAGGGCCGACGGGGCGGCGATCACCAGGTCCGGGCCGGCCGGCAACCCGCCCAGCCCGGCCACCAGGAGCCCGGCCTCGGTGGCCACCAGGGCCCCGGCGGCCTGGTCCCAGGCGGCCAGCCCCTTCTCGTAGTAGGCGTCCACCCGCCCCTCCGCCGCCAGGCAGAGGTCCAGCGCGGCGGCGCCCAGCCGGCGGATGTCGCGGACGTGCGGGATCAGCTCGGCGACCACCCGGGCCTGGTGCGCCCGGCGGGCCGGGTCGTAGCCGAACCCCGTGGCCACCAGCGCCTGGCCGAGGTCGGTCTCGGTGGAGCAGCGCAGCCGCTCGCCGGCGCGCCAGGCGCCCCCGCCGAGGGTGGCGGTCCACTCCTCGCCGGTGTTGATGTTGCGCACCACCCCGGCCACCACCTCGCCGTCGACCTCGGCGGCGAGCGAGACCGCGCAGTACGGGATCCCGTACAGGTAGTTGACGGTGCCGTCGATCGGGTCGACGATCCAGCGCACCCCGCCGGGGCCGACCGGGCCGGCCTCCCCCACGCCGTACTCCTCGCCGAGCACGGCGTCGCCCGGGCGCAGCCGGCGCAGCGCGTCGACCACCTGCCGCTCGACCGCCCGGTCCGCGGCGGTCACCACGTCGGTGACGGTGCTCTTGGTCGCGGCCACCGACACGCCCTCGACCCGCATCCGGTACGCGGTCGCCGCCGCGTCCCGGGCCACCTCGATCGCGATCTCCAGCAGCTCCGCAGGCGCCGAGCGGTCCATCGTTCGTCCCCTTCCCGCACGGCCGGGGTGTTCCGGGTCACGCGCGGGTACCATCCTTACAAAGTCCACATCTACGTCGAATCGGCGGTCCCCGCCGCCGGTCGGCCGTGCGGCGACGGATGATCGCCGCAGACGGCGTTACAATTCACCCCTGCCCACGCTGCGACGGACCGCCAACGACCGGCCGGCCCGGGACACGGGGGTCCCTCAACCACATCGCCCGGCACGGTGCCCCGCTCTGCGCCGGACGACCCGGCCGTGCTCGCTCTTCGCCTCCGGAAGGTCATTCGTGACAGAACCCCGCCAGACCGGCGCCGACGTTCGCTCGCTCACCGACACCCTGATCGCCCACGCGCAGAGCGCCGGCGGCCAGCTCACGTCGGCCCAGCTCGCGCGCACCGTCGAGTCCGCCGAGGTGACTCCGGCCCAGGCCAAGAAGATCCTGCGGGCGCTCTCCGAGGCGGGAGTGACCGTGGTGGTGGACGGCTCGGCGAGCACCCGCCGCCGGGTCGCCGCCGCCCGCTCGGCCACCCCGGCGTCCCGGGCCACCACCGCCAAGACGACCAAGAAGGCCGCCGCGCCCGCCCCGAAGCAGGCGCCCGCCGCCGACGAGGCCCCCGCGCCCGCCCCGCGCAAGGTCGCCGCCCGCAAGGCCGGCACCACCGCCGAGGTGGCCGCCAAGGCCGCGGTCCCCGCCAAGGCGACCAAGTCGACCCGGGCCACCAAGGCCACGGTCGCCGCGGCCGCCGGCGCCAAGCCGGCCAAGACCGCCGGCAAGGCCAAGGGCGAGGGCGCCGAGGGCGACATCGACCCGGAGGAGCTGGCCGCCGAGATCGAGGACGTGGTGGTCGAGGAGCCGGCGGAGCTGACCCAGGCCGCCGAGACCGACGCCGCCAACTCGGCCAGCGACAACGACTTCGAGTGGGACGACGAGGAGTCCGAGGCGCTCAAGCAGGCGCGCCGCGACGCCGAGCTGACCGCCTCGGCCGACTCGGTCCGGGCATACCTCAAGCAGATCGGCAAGGTCCCGCTGCTCAACGCCGAGCAGGAGGTGGAGCTCGCCAAGCGGATCGAGGCCGGCCTCTACGCCGCCGAGCGGCTGCGCGCGGCCGACGAGGGCGAGGAGAAGCTGACCCGCGACATGCAGCGGGACCTGCTCTGGATCTCCCGCGACGGCGAGCGGGCCAAGAACCACCTGCTGGAGGCCAACCTCCGGCTGGTCGTCTCCTTGGCCAAGCGCTACACCGGTCGCGGCATGGCCTTCCTCGACCTCATCCAGGAGGGCAACCTCGGCCTGATCCGCGCGGTCGAGAAGTTCGACTACACCAAGGGCTACAAGTTCTCCACCTACGCCACCTGGTGGATCCGGCAGGCGATCACCCGCGCGATGGCCGACCAGGCCCGCACCATCCGCATCCCGGTGCACATGGTCGAGGTGATCAACAAGCTCGGCCGGATCCAGCGCGAGCTGCTCCAGGACCTGGGCCGCGAGCCCACCCCGGAGGAGCTGGCCAAGGAGATGGACATCACACCGGAGAAGGTGCTGGAGATCCAGCAGTACGCCCGGGAGCCCATCTCACTGGACCAGACGATCGGCGACGAGGGCGACAGCCAGCTCGGCGACTTCATCGAGGACTCGGAGGCCGTGGTCGCCGTCGACGCGGTGTCGTTCTCGCTGCTGCAGGACCAGCTCCAGCAGGTGCTGCAGACGTTGTCCGAGCGTGAGGCGGGTGTGGTACGCCTGCGCTTCGGCCTGACCGACGGCCAGCCGCGCACGCTGGACGAGATCGGCCAGGTCTACGGGGTGACCCGGGAGCGCATCCGGCAGATCGAGTCCAAGACGATGTCCAAGCTGCGTCACCCGTCGCGTTCGCAGGTGCTCCGGGATTACCTGGACTGACCGCGATCGTCAACCGAACGTGTCGTTTTGACCACCTGGCGTGCAACGTCGGATGGTGATCGTTCGGATGCACGATTGTGATCGTTGACGTGGCACCCTTGATGCACTGCACACTGTCCCTGCCATGTGTGACCTCGGTCCCCCGCGGGCACACAGGGAAGGCAGCGCCGGGACAGGGTGTTGCACGATAGGTGAGCAACGACCGAAGAGATTGTTCATCGGTGACGACCAGAGGAGGAAGGCGATGACCCCGACCCTCACGCCGCCGCCCGAGACGGTGGCTCCCCCAGCCGCCGATGAACGGTGCGACCGCTGCAATGCTGCCGGCAAGCTCCGGATCACTCTGGCGGGTGGGAGCGAGCTGGTGTTCTGTGGGCACCACGCGAACAAGTACGCGGAGGATCTCGTGAAGATCACCGTGCGGTACGCGACGGACCCGGAGTTCAGCTGGCGTGGCGCCGATCTGATGGCGAACTGAATCCGCAAACCCACGACATAGCCGGCCGGAGGCCCCCCACGGGGCCTCCGGCCGGCTTTTTGCGCACCCCGCCCCGCGGCGCCTCACGCCCCCGCCGCCCGCGGCACCTCACGGCCCCTGGCCGCCGTGGAGGCGATCGGGCCGCGCCCGCGACGGTCGCGGCCGCCTCGGGCCCACGGCCGATCCTGACGGGCGTGGCGGGCTCGGGACGGCGCTTCCCGCGACCCGTGGCGCGGACCGCCGGCGAGCCGCAGCCGGCACGGGAGCGGATCGCGCGACCCGTGCCACGAACGCATCGACGGGGGCGGCGGGCACGGGCGGAGCGGACCGCGCGTCCGGCCCACGGCGGCACGGACCTCCGGAGAGCTCCGCCGGGCGTACGTCCGGGACGGCCGCCGTCAGAGGGTCTGGACGGTGGCGATGCGCTCCTCGAGCTGTTCGATGGTGGCCTGGGCGCTCGGCGGGCCGCCGCAGAGGCGGCGCAGCTCCGCGTGGATCTTGCCGTGCGGCTGCCCGGTGCGGTGGTGCCGGGCGGCCACCAGAGCGTTCAGCTGCCGACGCAGGGCGACCCGGCGCTGGGCGGCACTCATCGGTGCCGGCGGCGCCGCCGACGGCTCAGCGGCCGGCTCAGCGGGCCGCGAGCTGCTCCTGCTGCCGCTTGGTCAGCAGCATGGCGACCTGGTCGGCGGTGAGCAGCCCGGGCAGGCCCAGGTACTCCTCCTCCTCGGGCGTGCCGGCCTGCGCGGCGGTGCCGAACGAGGCCCCGTCGAAGATCACCTGGTCCAGCTCGGCGGTCGCGGAGAGCGCGGCGAACCGCTTCTCCAGCTCGCCGCTGGCCTGGTCGTCGCGCTGCGCGCGCTCCAGCAGGTCGTCGTCGAAACCCTCGCGGTCCTTCGGCTTGCCGAGCACGTGGTCCCGCTCGGCCTCCATCTCGCTGGCCAGCCCGAGCAGGTGCGGCACGCTGGGCAGGAAGACCGAGGCGGTCTCCCCCGGGCGGCGGGCGCGCACGAACCGGCCGATCGCCTGCGCGAAGTAGAGCGGGGTGCTGGCGCTGGTCGCGTACACGCCGACCGCCAGCCGCGGGATGTCGACGCCCTCGGACACCATCCGGACCGCCACCAGCCACCGCTGCTCGGACGCCGCGAACGTCGCGATCCGCGCCGAGGCGCCCACGTCGTCGGAGAGCACCACCGCCGCCCGCTCGCCGGTCACCTGCTCGATGAGCCTGGCGTACGAGCGGGCGGCCTGCTGGTCGCTGGCGATGACGAGCCCGCCGGCGTCGGGCATCCCCGCGTTGCGCAGCACGGTCAGCCGGGCGTCGGCGGCCCGCAGCACCTGCGGCATCCAGTCGCCCGCCGGGTCCAGGGCGGTACGCCACGCCTGCGCGACGAGATCCTGGGTCATCGGCTCGCCGAGCCGCGCCGCCAGTTCCTCCCCGGCGTTGGTGCGCCACCGGGTCTCCCCCGAGTACGCCAGGAAGAGCACCGGGCGGACGACGCCGTCGCGCAGCGCGTCGGAGTAGCCGTACACCGAGTCGGCGCGGGAGCGGAGCAGTCCGTCGCCGCCCCGCTCGTAGGTGACGAACGGGATCGGGTTGTCGTCGGAGCGGAACGGGGTGCCGGTGAGCATCAGCCGGCGCTCGGCGCCCTCGAAGGCGGCCTTCACCCCGTCGCCCCAGGAGCGGCTGTCGCCAGCGTGGTGGATCTCGTCGAGGATGACCAGGGTGCGCCGGGTCAGGGTGCGCCGCTTGTGCACCTGGGGCGCCATGCCCACCTGCGCGTACGTCACGACGGCGCCGTGGAAGTCGGCGGAGGAGTGCAGGTCGGCGTTGCGGAAGGCGGCGTCGAGCTGGATGCCGACCCGGGCCGCCGCCTGCGCCCACTGGGTCTTCAGGTGCTCGGTCGGGGCCACCACGGTGACCGCCTCGACGGTGCCGTCGGCGAGCAGCTCGGCGGCGATCCGCAGGGCGAAGGTGGTCTTGCCGGCGCCCGGGGTGGCGACCGCCGTGAAGTCGGGGTCGCGCCGGCGCAGGTACTCCACCAGTGCCTTGCGCTGCCACGCGCGCAGTGCCGGAAACGTCTCGATCGCCGGCAACCGGGCCGCCACGCGAAGCTCCTCTCCGACCGCCTGATGGGCGGACCCCGGCCGAGGGCCACGGGTACCGCCGCCCATGAAAACGCCTCCGCGCCGTTGTGCCGCGAAGGCCGACTCAGCATAACCAGCGCGGCCCGCCCGACCCAGCCGACACAACGCTCCTCACATCCCCACCTGACCCCGCCCCCACTCCGGCCCCACTGCCGAC
>NZ_JBPQTP010000123.1:0-19336 GCF_051386395.1 Micromonospora sp. URMC 106 | reverse complement strand
GGGCCGGGGCCGCCGTCACCCGTCACCGGGCGCTGGCGGCGGCCCCGGCCGGACGCGGGGTCAGGCGGTCAGCACCACCTGGAGCTCCTGCCGGCGCCGCTCGGCGAGGTCGGTCAGCAGCGTCGGCGCCTCCTCGAACGGCACCACCGCCGACACGAGGTGCTTGCGGACCACGTCCCCGTACGCCCGCAGCAGGTCGATCGTCTCGGCGGAGAGGCGCTCGCGGTCCCAGGTGGGGGCGAGCCCGCGCGGCACCCGGCCGATCTGCGCGCAGCGCAGCGACAGGCCGTTGTGGTGGAACTCCTCGCCGAACCGGACCGCGTCCGCGCCGGCCTGGTAGAAGGCCAGGTCGACGACGGTGCCCTGGGGCCGCAGCAGGCGCAGCGCGAGTTGCAGCGCCCAGGCCTGCCCCCGGCACTGGAACACCACGTCGGCGCCCCGGTCGCCGGGGCCGTGCGCCCAGCGGGTCTTGAGCACCACCGCCGGGTCGTCGGCCTCCGGGTCGAGGGTCTCCAGGCCGAGCGCCTCGGCGACGGCCCGCCGCTGCGGGGTCGGGTCGAGCACCACCACCGAGGCGGCGCCGTGCCGCTTGGCGAACAGCGCGGTGAGCAGGGCCACCACCCCGCTGCCGACGACCGCGACGCGGCGGCCCCGGACCCCGTCGCCGAGGGACCGCACGTCGGCGCCGTGCAGGTCGGCGGCGGCGTGCAGCACCCCGTTGGCGCAGATCGGCCCCATGTGCGCGACGTAGACGCCGAGCAGCGGGTCGATGTCGTCGGGCAGCGGCACGAACCGCTCGGCGACCGGGTCGGCGACCCAGCCGGTGCGGTGGCCGTACGTCATCGCGCCGACGGTGCCCACCGCGACGGCCGGGGTGCGGCTCTCCACCACCCGACCGACCTGCATGTAGCCCAGTCGGGTGACCGGGTACGGGGTGCTGGCCGCGCCCGGCTGGAACAGGCCGAGGTCGGCGTTCCAGGTGACGTTGAGGTAGGGGTTGGTGCCCTTGACGTAGCTCAGCTCGGTGCCCGCGGAGACGCCGCTGAACAGCGTCTCGACCCGGAACGCGCCGTCGGTCAGCTCGGCGGCGTCCTGCTCGACCAGCTCCACCCGGCCCGGGCCGCTGACCACCACGACCTTGTCACGCATCGACGGTCACCCCCGTGGTGAGCGGCGCCGCGGCCGGGACGTCCAGGCGTACGGTGCGGCCGCTGCGGGCGGAGTCGGCGACCGCCAGGGCGAGCCGCTGGGTGCCGAGCGCCTCGGCGTACGGGACGCGGACGTCGTCGCCGATCCCGCGGACCGCGTCGACGAAGGCCCGGTCGACGGCGACCCGGGCGGCGTCGGGGTCGGCGTCGTAGCGGCGTTCGCCGTCGGCGTCGCGGACCACCAGGCCGTCCTCGGTCAGCGACAGGGCCAGCCCGTCGGCGAGGATCTCCAGCCCGGCGCGGTGCTTCCAGCCGAGCACGCAGGCGGCGGTCAGCGTGCCGACCGCGCCACCGGCGAACCGCAGCGCCGCCGTGGTCACCGAGTCGATGTCGGCGCCGTCGACGGGCGGCGGGGTGCCGTTGCCGTACGCGGTGACCTCGGTCGCCTCCCCGACCAGGCACCGGACCAGGTCCAGCACGTGGGCGGCCTGCTCGACCACCGGGCCGCCGGAACGGTCCTGCCGGGACCACCAGGCGACCGGGGGCACCTTGTCCCACCACGCGCCGCTGACCATCCGCACCGGACGGTCGGCGAGCAGTTCCCGCGCCCGCCGCACCACCGGCAGGTACCGCCAGTGGTGCCCGACGCCGGTGAGCAGCCCCCGCCGGGCGACCAGGTCGGCGATGTGCTCGGCCGTGGCCAGGTCGACCGCGACGGGCTTCTCCACGAACATCGGCACCCCGGCCGCCACCACCGCCTCCTCCGCCGGCCCGTGCGCGAACGGCGGCACGCAGACGTACACCGCGTCCGGCCCGGCGGCCAGCAGTTCCTCGACGTCGCCGAAGGTCCGCGCGCCGTGCGCGCCGGCCAGCTCCGCCGCCGCCTCCGGCACCACGTCGGTCACCCCCAGCAGCTCCACGTCCGCGAAGCCGCCCAGCACCCGGGCGTGGCGTTGCGCCACCCCGCCGGCCCCTACCAGTCCCACCCGGCACGTGCGCATGTAAAAGCCCTTCCGCCACGGTTTCACGTTCCGGCGACTGCACTCCCCCCGCGCGGGCGCAATGAAACGTTCACCGGTGCGGAACCCGGCCGCGCCGTCTTCGTGATCAAGCTGTTAGGCATGGTGCGGTTAGCGCGAGTGCGGTAGTGGGAAAACCAGGGAGGGTTTTTCCGCCACGATCAGGGGGTGCCTGTGCGGAACACGGAAACGATGGTTTCACCGGTGGTGGAGGCGTGGGCCACCTACCGGACCACGTCCGCCGCCGACTGGCCGGCGCGGCGCCTGGTGCGCGCCAAGGGGGACAGCAGGGTCAGCGTGGTCCTGCCGGCCCGTAACGAGGAGGCGACGGTCGGCGCGATCGTGTCGACGATCCGGGAGCACCTGATGGACCGGGTGGCCCTGGTGGACGAGCTGATCGTGGTGGACTCCCGGTCCACCGACCGCACCGCGCAGGTGGCCCGTGCCGCCGGCGCCGAGGTGGTCAGCCAGGACGCGATGACCCGGGGGTTGCCCCGGCTGACCGGCAAGGGCGACGCGCTCTGGGCCGGGCTGGCGGCGGCCGAGGGCGACGTGGTCGCGTTCGTCGACGCCGACCTTAGGGAGTTCCGCCCGCACTTCGTGACCGGGCTGCTCGGCCCGCTGCTGACCGACCCGTCGGTCGACTTCGTCAAGGGCTTCTACCACCGCCCGCTGGTGGGGACGACCGGTGTCGAGGCCGACGGCGGCGGCCGGGTGACGGAGCTGATGGCCCGGCCGATGCTCAACCTGTTCTGGCCGGAGCTGGCCGGCTTCGTGCAGCCGCTCGCCGGTGAGTACGCCGGCCGCCGCGACGTGCTGGAGCGGGTGCCGTTCGTCTCCGGCTACGGCGTGGAGACGGCGATGCTGATCGACCTGCTCGACCTGGTCGGACTGGACGCACTGGCCCAGGTGGACCTGGGCGAGCGCAAGCACCGCCACCAGGACACCGCCGCGCTGGGCCGGATGTCGGCCCAGATCATGCTCACCGCGTGGTCGCGGTTGCAGCGGCGCGGCTGGGCGGCGCCGGGCGCGATGCCCGCCGCCCTGCTGACCCAGTTCCGGCGCGGCGGCTCCGACGCGCTGCCGAATCTGGACCGGGAGATCGTCGTCAGCGACGTCTCCGTCGAGGAGCGGCCGCCCCTGGCCGAGCTGCGGCACCGGATCCCCCGCCGACGGGTGGCCGCGGCGTGAGCGCCCGGCCGCTTCCGAGCGCAGGTGACCGGTCGCGGACGGCCGAGGGCCCCGCCGAGGGAAGGAATCCCGCCCGATGAGTCTCACCGTCCTGATGAACGCCGGTCCGTGGCTGTCCGTGCCGCCGCCCGGCTACGGCGGCATCGAGAACGTGATCGCGACGCTGGTGCCGGAGCTGCGCCGCCTCGGTGTGCGGGTGGTGCTCGCGTCGGTCGACAGCAGCACCCTCCCGGTGGACGAGAAGATCTCCGTCTTCCCCGACGGGCAGTTCCACGCCCTGCAACGGCCGTACAACCAGGTCTGCGGCATCTCGCAGGCGCACCTCAACGGGGTGGTGCGGGCGCTGCACTCCCGCGACGACATCGACGTGGTGCACGACCACGTGGAGGCGGTCGGCCTGGCGACCCTCGCCGCCATGGGACCGGACGCCCCGCCGGCGCTGCACACGTTGCACTGGGACCTGGCCAAGCACCCGGCGCTCTACGGCAACCTGGACGGCGGCGACCGGGTCCGGGTCAACGGGGTGTCCGCCGCGCAGTTGGCCCGCGCGCCCCAGGCGCTGCGGGAGCACTCCGTGGGGCACGTGCACCTGGCCACCCCGCTCGCCGTCGACGCCGACCGGCGACCCCGGACGGAGAAGGGCGACTACCTGATCATCCTCGGCCGGATCAACCCCGGCAAGGGGCAGGACGTGGGGGCACGGCTGGCGCGCCGGGTGGGCGTGCCGCTGGTCCTCGCCGGGCCGGTCGGGCCGTACCACCGGCCGGAGGACCTGGCCGCCGCCGGCGACGAGGCCCGGCAGAACCCCGACGTCCGGTTCTTCTACGACGAGGTGGCGCCGCACGTCGACGGCGACCTGGTGCGCTGGGTGGGCACCGTGGCCGGGCAGGAACGTGACGACCTGCTGGCCGGCGCCCGCGCCTCGCTGTTCCCCCTGCGCTGGGAGGAGCCGGGCGGCACGGCGGTGGTCGAGTCGCTGGCCCTGGGCACACCGGTCGTGGCGACGGCGCGGGGCTGCCTGCCCGAGCTGATCGAGCACGGCCGCACCGGCCTGCTCACCACCGACGAGGAGGAGCTGGCAGATCTGCTGCTGGCCGCCAGCCTCCTCGACCCGGACGAGTGCCGGCGCGAGGCCGCCGTGCGCTTCACCCCCGCCGTGATGGCGCAGCGGTACGTCCAGCTGTACGAACGGGTCCGTCAGCTCGCCGCCGCCCCGCGGCTGCAGCCGGTCTGACCCTCCGCGACCGCACCGGTCGACCCGCGCTCCGTGACCGGGGCCGGTCCGCCAGCCAACGGCGGGCCGGCCCCGGCGTGCTGCGCGCCTCGGGCGCGGGACCGGCCCGACGACACTGACAAAACCGGCGCAAGGAGATCGGCCCGCGGCGGTTTGACGGGACGGGGAGCGGGAAGGCGCGGACCGCTCAGCGTTCCCGCACAGTGAGGAGACCGCGGTGACCGGTCCCATGGCGCGTTCCCGCGCCCGGCACAACCCGGCCGACGGCAAGGCACCCGTGCGGCGGGCGGCCACCGTCGTGGCGGTGGTCTTCCTCCTGGTCGGTGTGCTCGGCTTCGTGCCGGGCATCACCAGCGACTTCGGCGACCTGCGGTTCGCCGGGCACGAGTCCGACGCCAAGCTGCTCGGCCTCTTCCAGGTCTCGGTGCTGCACAACCTCGTCCACCTGCTCTTCGGGGTGGCGGGGCTGGCGCTGGCCAGGACGATCTCCGGCGCCCGGACGTTCCTGATCGGCGGTGGCGCGATCTACCTGATCCTCTGGCTCTACGGCCTGGTGGTCGACCACGACAGCGGAGCCAACTTCGTTCCGGTCAACAACGCCGACAACTGGCTGCACCTGTTCCTCGGCGTCGGCATGATCGCGCTCGGGGTGCTGACCACGCGGGGACAGCCCCGGCGGTGACGCCGGCGACGGCCGGGCGACCGTGACCACCGTCGCGGCGCTCGGCCGTCGCCGTTTGACCCCCCGCGCGCCCGGGTAGTTCGCAGATCTCCGACGATGCGAAACGAGGGCGCTCATGCCGAGCCGGATCACCTGCGAGGTGCGCGACACGTCACCCGTGACCGTCGTGCGGCTTCGCGGCGGCCTCGACCTCGGCACCATGCGCGCCGTGCACACGGTGCTGGACGGCTGCCTGGCCGCCCAACCCGACGCCCTCGTTGTCGACCTGACCGACGTCACCGTCCACGACCGGCTCGCGCTCTCGGTCTTCGCGGCCACCGCCCGGCGGGCGGCCGGCTGGCCGGCGGTGCCCGTCGTGCTCTGCGCCCCGCCCCCGGAGGCGGCGGCCTGGCTGGCGGAGTCGACGGCGTGCCGGGTGGTGCCCGTGCGCCGCGACTGCGACGAGGCGACCCGGGCGGCGAACGCGGCGGCGGCGCCCCGGTTGCGGGCCCGACTCGAACCGGTCGCGGAGGCGTGCCGGCGGGCCCGTGAGCTGGTCGCGGACGCGTGCGCCCGGTGGAACCTGCCGCAGGTGGTCGGCCCGGCCTCGCTGGTGCTCACCGAGCTGGTCGGCAACGTGGTCCGGCACGCCGGGACCCCGATGCAGGTGACGGTCACCCTGCGCCGGCCGTACCTGCACCTGGCGGTGGTGGACGGGTGCCGTACCTCGGCCCGGGCCGGCTCCCCGGACCTGCTGGCGGAGGGCGGCCGGGGACTGATGCTCGTCCGCGAGATCGCCCAGCGCTGGGGCAGCGTGCCGGCCGGCGACGGAAAGGTCGTCTGGGCGATGCTGCCCGCCGATTGACCGAAATTACCGCTCTCACCTGAATCGCCCTTGTCGCCTGGTTTCATGGGCAGAGGGGCGGGTAGGCACGCCGTCCTTCTGTCGTCACGACGGGGTGAGAGTCACATGCCCAAGCGGGTAACCACGGAACCTCCACGCGACCGGGGACCGGCGATCCTGGCACCGGCACGCTTCGGCGGCTTTCCCGGGCCGCTGCGCAAGCCGGTCCCCGGCGGGACCCTGATCCGGTTCCTGGCCACCACCGACCACAAGCAGATCGGCCTGCTCTACCTGCTCACGTCGTTCGGCTTCTTCCTGGTCGCCGGGGTCGAGGCCATGCTGATGCGGGCCGAGCTGGCCCGGCCCGGCCTGCAACTCCTCTCCGCCGAGCAGTACAACCAGCTGTTCACGTCGCACGGCGCGGTGATGCTGCTGCTGTTCGCCACCCCGGCGGCGTTCGGGTTCGCCAACTACATCGTGCCGATCCAGATCGGTGCCCCCGACGTGTCGTTCCCCCGGCTCAACGCCCTCGCCTACTGGCTGTACCTGTTCGGCGGGCTGATGGTGATCGGCGGCTTCCTCACCCCGGGCGGCTCCGCCGACTTCGGCTGGACCGCGTACACGCCGCTGAGCAGCCAGGAACACTCCCCGGGCGTCGGCGCGAACATGTGGGTGATCGGCCTGGTCATCTCCGGGCTGGGCACGATCCTCGGCGCGGTCAACCTGATCACGACGATCCTGACCCTGCGGGCGCCCGGCATGACCATGTTCCGGATGCCGATCTTCACCTGGAACATGCTGCTCACCAGCCTCCTGGTGGTCCTGGTCTTCCCGCTGCTGGCTGCCGCGCTGCTCGCGCTGTCGGCCGACCGGTTGCTCAACGCGCAGGTCTACACCCCCGAGAACAACGGGCCGATGTTGTACCAGCACCTGTTCTGGTTCTTCGGCCACCCCGAGGTCTACATCATCGCGCTGCCGTTCTTCGGCATCATCACCGAGATCATCCCGGTCTTCGCCCGAAAGCCGATCTTCGGCTACACCGGGCTGGTGCTGGCCACCCTCGCGATCACCATCCTGTCGATGACCGTCTGGGCGCACCACATGTTCGCCACCGGCCAGGTGCTGCTGCCGTTCTTCAGCATCCTGAGCTATCTGATCGCCGTGCCCACCGGGGTGAAGTTCTTCAACTGGATCGGCACCATGTGGAAGGGACAGCTCACCTTCGAGACGCCGATGCTGTTCGCGATCGGCTTCCTCGTCACCTTCCTCTTCGGCGGCCTCACCGGGGTGCTGCTGGCCAGCCCGCCGGCCGACTGGCACACCCACGACACCTACTTCGTCGTCGGGCACTTCCACTACGTGCTCTTCGGCACCGTGGTCTTCGCGCTCTTCGGCGGCTTCTACTTCTGGTGGCCGAAGATGACCGGGCGACTGCTGGACGACCGGATCGGCAAGGCCCACTTCTGGACCATGTTCCTCGGCTTCCACGGCACCTTCCTCGTGCAGCACTGGCTGGGCAACGAGGGCATGCCCCGCCGGTACGCCGACTACCTGCCGACCGACGGGTTCACGGCGCTGAACACGTTCTCCACCATCTCCGCGTTCGTGCTCGGCGCGTCCACGCTCTTCTTCATCTGGAACGCCTGGAAGTCCTGGCGCTACGGCGCGATGGTCAACGTCGACGACCCCTGGGGCTTCGGCAACTCCCTGGAGTGGGCCACCACCTGCCCGCCGCCGCTGCGCAACTTCGACCGGATGCCCCGGATCCGCTCCGAGCGCCCCGCCTTCGACGCCAAGTACGGCCCGCTGGTCGCCGACCTCGGCCGGGACCTGCCCCAGCGCACCACCAAGCCGCCGCAGGAGTTCCGCGAGGAACTGCGCCGCGAGAAGCACGTGCCCGAGTCGCCGGCCGCCGAGGGGGCGCACGGCGCGCGGGAGGCGGCCGCGTACCAGCCGGCGGCGCAGTCGGGCGCCCGGCCGGTGGACGTGCCGGAGCCGGAGGACGTGCGCCGGCCCAGCTTCGAGCAGACCGACGAACCGGAGGAGACCCGGCTCGGCGCCCAGCGGGAGCCGCAGGAGAACGACCGCTGGCGGCACCCGCGCGGGCCCGGCGACACCCCGGAGAACTGAGCGGGCGTACGCGCGAAGGGCCGGCACCCGGGCGGGTGCCGGCCCTTCCGACGTGGTCAGCCCTCGCGCGCCGGCGCGAGGCCGGCCGCGGTGAGCGAGCGGCGCACGGCCGGCTGGACGCGGGTCAGCCGCAGCGGCACGCCGGTGCGGGCGGCGGCCTCCCGGCCGGCCATCAGCGCGGCGATGCCGCCGGCGTCGAAGCCGCCAGCGGCGTCCAGGTCCACCACCACCTCGGCGGGCTGACCGGTCACCGCCTCCAGCATGGCCCGGCGCAACTGGTCCGCGCCGGCACGGTCGACCTCCCCGCCGACCTCGACGACCACCCGGTCGCCGTTCTGCTTCACCGAGATCCGGGTCTTCGTGCTGTCCGACTCCGCCGCGCCGTTCTGCCACGGCGGCGGGGCGTCGGCGAGCATCGCCTGGCGCAGCCAGGTGAGCGCCCGGGACAGCAGCCGCGAGACGTGCATCTGGGAGATGCCGAACCGGGCGGCGATCTCCGCCTGGGTCTGGTTGCCGTAGAAGCGCATGGCCAGGATGCGCCGCTCCCGCCAGGGCAGCCGGTGCAGCAGGCCACTGACGGTCACCCGGTCGTCGACGGACTCCAACGCGTTGTCGGACTCGCCGACCAGGTCGCCGAACTCGGCCGAACTCTCCCCGCCCACCGGCGCGTTGAGCGAGGCCGGGCTGTAGCCGGCCGCCGACTCGAGGGCGGCGAGGATCTCCGCCTCCGGCGTCTCCAGCCGCTCCGCCAGCTCCGCGACCGACGGCGCCCGGGACAGCTCGCTGGTCAGCGCCGACGTGGCCTGCCCCACCTCCAGGATCAGGTCGCGCAGCCGGCGCGGCACGTGCACCCCCCAGGTGCGGTCCCGGAAGTGCCGCTTGATCTCGCCGACGATGGTGATCGCCGCGTACGCGGTGAACGAGCCCCGCTCCGGGTCGTACCGGTCGACGGCGTTGACCAGGCCGAGGCGGGCGACCTGCTCCAGGTCCTCCAGCGGCTCCCCCCGCCCCCGGTACCGGCGGGCGAGCCGGCCGGCGAACGGCAGGGCGAACCTGACCAGGTCGTCGCGCGCCTCCTGGCGCCGTTCGGGCGGAAGGCCCTCGATCCGGGCCGCGTACGCCAGCGCGGCCGCGTCCAGGTCCTCCAGGCCCCGATCGGTCGGAGGTGGTGTGGTTGTGGTGCTCTGTCCGAACATCCGCGCCTCCCTCAGGAAGGTCCCCCGCCCGGATTCAGGAAACCGGTCGTGCGCGCGCGTGGTCGCACCACGCACCGGGCCGGAAGTGGGTCACATGACTGGGATGCCAGCGGGCGACGACGCCGCACCGGACGGCGTGATCAGGCCGTCGCAGCCAGCGGTGTTCCCGCTCCGTAGGTACTCAATCACGGGACCCCGGGTTCGCGAGGATGTTTCGACAGGGCTGGCTCAACAGACCAGCAACCCCTGGTGGGCGCCGCTGTCGCGCAGTGCCGCGAGCGCCTCGGCGACGGTCATCGGCGGCGGCGTCGGCAGGTCGTACGGCTGGGCCCGCAGCACCTCCGTGGCCCGGCGGGTGGGCACCGAGGTGACCGGGTAACCCCGCGCCGCGGTGCGGTCCAGCGCCCGCCGGCGGCGGCCGAAACCGGCGACGGCCAGCCACTGCGGCAGCCCGGCCAGGGCCGGCGACCGCAGGCCGGGCGGCTCGGGCAGCACGTCCACCGAGCTGAACGGCTCACTGCCCGCGAGCCACCACTCCACCCCCTCCACGCTGCGCCGGGTGGCGTTCTCGCACCAGTACGGCACCATCCCGGCCCGCACCACCTGCCACGGGTCGAGCAGCCGCCCGCACTCCACCACCAGCCGGTTGCCGGTCTTGCCGGCCGCGCGCAGCCACCGCCGGTACAGGTCGGCGGTGGCGGCGCTGAGCGCCTCCGGGCGCGGGACGAGCACGCGGTGCAGCGGGTGCCGGTGCCGCGCGGTCCATTCCCGGGCGTCGGCCTCGAAACCGGGCTCCACGCCGTGTTCGGCCGGGGCGGGTGGCGTGGAGACCTCCGGCGGCTGCCAGTGCGCGCCGTCCCCGCCGGCCGAGCGGAGCACCTGGCGCAGGGCGTGGCTGTCCGGGTGGAAGTCCACCGGGTCCAGCCCGCTGCCCGGGCAGCCGACCTGGAAGCTGTGGCCGGGCGCGGAGTCGAGCACCGGCCAGGTGCGGGCGTCCCGCAGCAGCAGCACCGCCGCGCCCGGCTCCAGCCGCTCGGCCAGGAACCGCGCGTACGCCGCCGGCAGGGACCGCCACCGCGCCGCGAGCGACACCGTGGCGCCGGCCAACGCGCCCCGGCTGGCGGGGCAGTGCACCTGGCGTACGTGCAGGCCGGGGTTGCCGGCGAGCAGGCGGGCGGTCAGCGCCGCCCCGTGGTCCAGGGCGGCCTGCGGCCGGTCCACCGCGCCCTGCGCCCAGTGCACGCTCATCTCGAACCCGGCGGGCAGCCAGGGCACGTCCAGCGCCGCCGCCAGGTGCGCGGCGGACCCGTGCGGGGAGCCGAGCAGGACCCCCGGGTAGCGGCGCCGGGGGTACTGCTCGGCGAACCAGCGGGCGACCCGCTCGGCGTCGACCTCGGCCGTCTGCCCCGGAGTGAGCGCCACCCGGCCGGCCGCCCGCACCACCGCCGCCCGCCGGACCGGCTCGGGCGCGCCGGTGAACCGCGACAGCGGCCCGGGGTGCCCCGGGTGTCCCAGGTCGGCGCAGTCGGTCCCGCGCAGCGCCCGCGCGGTGGCGGCCACCAGGACCCGGGCCGCACTGCCGGCGGCCACGACCCGGTCCCCCGCCAGCCCGGCACCGTCGGCCGTGAGCCCCTCGCGCACCTTGTGCACCGGCCCCACCTTGCCTCGTTCGCTCACCACGCGGCCCGGCTTCCCGTCCCGATGGGGTTCAAACGGGGCATCCCCCACCCGGCGGGAGTAATCAGAAGATCCGGGCGGTTGCCGCCGTCCTCGCGCCACGACCAGGGGTTTCGGCGCCGGGAGGGCGGGCACATCAGCGCCCATGCGCGCAGACGACGACACTCCCGCCGCGGCGGCCACCATCACCCCGTACCAGGACGGACCGCTGCTGGTCCGGGGCGACTTCGCGCTGGTCACGCCGGACGGGCAGACCATCGACGCGCGGCGGGGGACGGTGGCGCTGTGCCGCTGCGGAAAGTCCGCGCTCAAGCCGTTCTGCGACGGCACGCACAAGGCGATCGGCTTCCGCGCCGGCACCGACCGCGAGTCCTGACCCGCCCCGAGCGGAGGCGGGCGTCAGGCCACGGCGGAGACCGACGCGGCGACCCCGCCGCCGCGGGGGCGCTCCCGCAGCGTGACCCGGGCCGGCCCGGCCACCCGGCGCAGCGAGCTGTGCCCGGCGGCCCAGGCGTCGAGCAGGTGCGCGGCGAAGAGCCGGTCCACCGCCAGCGCGGCGGCGGCGCCGAAGAGCACGTCCGGGGCCAGCCCCGGCTCCACCCGCACCAGGCCGCCGCACAGGTCGTGCGCGGCGATCTGCTCGTGCACGGCGTCGGCCTCCACGTGCTCGTCGTAGAACCGGGTGGCCACCTCGTCCAGGCCCAGGCGGCGCAGCCCGTTGCCGTAGCGGCGGTTCGGCAGCGACGAGGTCATCTCGTACGCGGCGAGATGCCCCAGCAGCGCCCCGCGCAGCCGCCGGTGCAGCCCGAACAGCGACATCAGGTTGTTGGTGGCCAGGGTGACCGCCGGCACCGCGTCCAGGTGCGCGGCGTAGCCCGTGTCCAACCCCAGGCGGTCCAGCGTGACGCGGAACAACTCGGCGTGCATCCGGTCCAGCCGCCCGTTGCCGTACTCGTCCATCTGGATCTCGACCAGGGCGGCCTTCGCCGGGCCGCCGAGGCGCGGCAGGGCCCAGCTGTGCGGGTCCGCCTCCCGCAGGTGGTAGACCGAGCGGTGGGTGACGAACTCCCGGAACTGCGCCAGCGTCGCCCGCCGCTGCAGGTGCCCGGCGAGCGACGGCCCGTCGTCCGCGGCGACCACGTCGGCCAGGGCCGCCGGCACGCCGCCGGGCAGCACCGCCGGCAGCGGCCCCACCAGCGCCCGCACCGCCGCCTCGAAGACCCGTTCGGCCCGCGCCCGCAGGGCGAGCAGGGACGGCTGCCACTCCCAGCCCTCGTCGACGCCCTGCCAGCCCCGGTAGTGCAGCTCGTAGCAGCAGAAGAGGGTGAGCTGCAGGTCCTCGTCGGTGAGCGGAGCGGCCGGGTCGAGCCCGGCGCCGAGCCCGGCCGGAAGGTCGTGCGGCGCCCGCCGCAACGCCTGCAGCAGCGCCGCCGAGACCGCCCCGCGGGGCTCCGGCAGGCGCGCCGGACCGTACCGGCGATCGGTGGGCTCGGACAAGGTGACCTCCAGCGTCTGACTGCCGGTCCTCAGTGCCCGCCCCGCGGGCGGCTAAACGAGGTCGTCGACCTCCGCGGCCGCCCCGGTGGCCAGCATCCGGTCGCGTACCCGCCGGGCGGCGTCGCCCTCGGCGAAGACACCCCGCAGGTCCGCGAACGCCGGCTCGGGAGGCGCCAGGCGCACCGCCGGGTCCACCACCGCCTCCACCACGCAGGGACGGTCGGCGGCGAGCGCCTCGTCCCAGGCCGCCCCCACCAGCTCCGGCCGGTCGACCCGCACGCCGTGCAGCCCGAGCAGGCGGGCCCACCCGGCGTACGGCACGTCGGGGCGGCGGCGCACCGGGTCGGTGGACGGCGGACGGCCCCCGCCCATCCCGGACTGGTCCCGGTTGTTGAGCACCAGCACCACCAGACGGGGGTCCTGCCACTCCTGCCAGTGGTGCGCCACGGTGATGAGCTCCGCCAGCCCGTTGAGCTGCATGGCGCCGTCGCCGAGCAGGGCGATCACCGGCTCGTCCGGGGCGGCGAGCTTGGCCGACACCGCGTACGGCAGGGCGCAGCCCATCGAGCCGAGCGTGCCGCAGAGCTGCGCGTTCACCCCGGGAGGCAGTTCCAGGTGCCGGGCGTACCAGTAGAGGACGGAACCGACGTCCACCGCAACCGCGCCGCGCTGCGGCATCCGGGTGGAGAGCTCCTGCACCACGAGCTGCGGGTTCATCGGCTCGGCGGGGGCGGCCGCCCGGTCGGCCCGTTCGGCCCGCCACCGGTCGACCGAGCCCTCGACGGTCTCCCGCCAGCGGGCGTTGGGCCGGTCCGGCACCAGGGTCAGCAACGCCCGCAGCGTCTCCTCGGCGTCGCCCACCAGGGGCACGTCCACCGGGTAGCGGGAGCCGATCCGACGGCCGTCGATGTCGATCTGCACCGTGCGGGCCTGACCCGGCATCGGGAAGTAGTCGGTCCACGGGTCGTTCGTGCCGACCAGCAGCAGCGTGTCGCAGCCGCCCATCAGCTCGGCGGCGGCCGGGGTGCCGACCTCGCCGAGCACGCCGGTGTGGAAGGGCAGCCGCTCGTCGAGCACCGGCTTGCCGAGCAGCGAGATCGCCAGCCCGGCGCCGAGCCGGTCGGCGAGGGCGACGATCTCCTCCGCCGCGCCCCGGCCGCCCTGGCCGACCAGGATCGCGGTGCGCTGGCCGTTGGCGAGCAACTGGGCCGCGGCGTCCAGGTCGGCGTCGTGCGGCAGCACCCGGGCCAGCGGCTCCCCCGGCGTCGCCGCGAACACGCCGGCCGCGTGCGGTTGCAGGTCGGGCACCGGCGTCTCCTGCAACTGGCGCGGCAGCACCACACAGACCGGACTGCGGGTCGCCGCGGCGGTGCGGAACGCCTGGTCGAGCAGGGCCGGCACCCCCGCGGGGGTGCGGCCGTACCGGACGAACTGGTTGCACACGTCGCCGAACAGCCGGCTCAGCCCGATCTCCTGGTGGGCGCCGCCGAGCGGACCGGAGACGTCCTCGCCGACGATCGCCACCACCGGCTTGCTGTCCAGCTTGGCGTCGTAGAGCCCGTTGAGCAGCTGGACCGCGCTCGGCCCCTGGGTGGCCAGGCAGACCCCGATGCCGCCGGTGAACTTGGCGTGCCCGGTGGCCATGAAGGAGGCGGTCTCCTCGTGCCGCGCCGGGACGAACGCCGGGTCCCCGCCCGAGGCGTCCAGCGCCTCGACCACCGGGGCGATGGCCTCCCCGGGGTAGCCGAAGGCCCGCGGCACCCGCCAGGCCCGCAGCCGCTCGACCACCAGGTCGGCCACCGTCCGCTCAGGCATTGCCACGCCCCGGTGTGGCGGCGTCGACGTACCGCAGCACCGCCCCGACGCCGTCGGTGAGCTCCGGCGCCTCGTCCGGGCCGAGCACGGTCAGCTCGGCGTCGGTGCCGACCAGCGCGCGCACGAGCGCCGCGTCGGCGCGTACCCTCTCCGGGTCGCGCACCGACATCGCGGCGAGCTGCCCCGGGTCGGTGGCGATCTCGGTCGGTTCCGGCCCGATCCACAGGTGTCCGGTCGCCGACGGGTCGTCGACGATGAGCATGGTGTCGACCTGGTTGCGTTGCAGGGCGGAGACGACGGCGTCCAGCCCGGCGCCGACGTCCTCCTGCATGCCGAACCGGTCCAGCGCGGCGGTGATCCGCTGGTCGGCCACCTCGGCGATGGTCTGCACGGTGAGGTCGTCGAGCAGCGTCTGGTCGGCGCCGCCGGCCCGGGAGCCGGCGTCGGTGCGCACCATCACGTCCTGCCAGCGCTCCGGCATCTGCGCGGCGATCATGCCGGTCGCGCGCACGTCGCCGGCGACCACCACCACGTCCGCGCCGACCTTCTCGGCCAGCTCGACGGTCGCCGCCGTGACGTCGCCCGCGTTGTGGTGCCACGCCTCCATGGCCGCCTTCTGGTACTTCGACTGGGACCAGCCGCCGGGCTGCACCCGGCGCAGCTGGAAGTCCTCCCGGCCGGTCACGTGGGCGCGGCGCGGCACGCCGCCCGCGCTGATCGCCATGGCGTCGGCCCCGGTCCGGTCGGCCAGCACCCGCACCCACGCCACCTGCTCGCCGCGTTGCGCCAGCAGCGGCATGACGTGCGGCAGCGAGGTGTACGCGGCCAGGTCCCGCAGCGGCGGGGCGGACAGGTACTCCGAGAGCACCACCCGGCCCCGGGCGCCGAAGATCGCCAGGCCGTAGTCGCCCGGCATCGGGTCGTGCCCGCGGACGACCCCTTCGACCGCGTCGATCGTGTCCACGTCGGCGCGCTGTTCCTGGAGTTGGTTGCGCAGGGCCCGCCACCGCAGATCCAGTGCCGGGTGGGCGTCCTCGGTGTTGGCGGAGGCGTCCAGGTACACCGAGACCCACGGCCCCGGCCGGTCGTAGAGCGGGCGCAGGAAGGACAGCTGCATGCTCGACCCCTTTCCAGCTCGGCCCCCCGCTTACCCGCGCCGGTGCGGATGTCACCTGACCGCCGTGGGCGCGTGACCAGGTTTCATTCACGTCGTTCAACCCGGACGGCCGATACGATGAGTGAACACAACGGGACTCTGGGTGGTGACATGGACAGCGACCTTCACATCCGGCGGATCGTCCACCCCACGGAGCGGATCGTCACGGGGCGGATCGTCCGCCTGCTCGACGGCTATCCGCGCGAGGTGCGGATCGGCCAGCCGGTGCTGGTGGCGGTGCTGGCGGCGGCCGGGGTGGCCGGGCTGCTGGCGGCGGTGGTGCGCTCCCTGTTCTCCGCCGGCTCCGGCGCGACCCGTCGACGGTTCAAGGAGCTGAAGAAGGGCCCGGAATACCTGGTCACCCCGGTTCGGCTGCGCGACTCCGCCGGGCAGCTGTGCGAGGTCGAGCTGCACGGGCACCTGCCGCAGAGCGCCCTGCACCCCGCCGACCACGTGCAGCTCACGCTGCGCCGCCAGGGCGACCCCGACCTGCCCCCGAAGATCGAACGGATCGTGAACCTGACGACCGGGCAGCTGCTCACCCCGCGCACCGCCACCCTGTGGTCGCACCTCGGCCCGCCGCTGCTGCTGCAGGCCGCCCTGGGGGCGCTGCTGGTCGCGGCCGTGCTGCTCTGGTCGGCGTTGACCTGACGCCCGGCGCCCGCCGGACCTGACGTGTCGCGGCCCGGCGGACCCGACGTTTCGCGCCCGGCGCGCCCGGGCACGGCAGGCGCCATGTTCGCCGGATTCACGCTCGACGAGATCGACCTCGGCCCGGTGCGCCTGCGGGTGCGTCACGGCGGGTCGGGCTCGCCGGTGGTGCTGCTGCACGGCCATCCCCGCACCCACGCCACCTGGCACCGGGTGGCGCCCCTGCTCGCCCAGCGGCACACCGTCATCTGCCCGGACCTGCGGGGCTACGGCGGGTCGTCGAAGCCGCCGAGCACCACCGACCACGCCCCGTACTCGAAGCGGGCGATGGCCGGCGACGTGGTGGCGCTGCTCGACGCGCTCGGCCACGACCGCGCGGCGGTGGTGGGGCACGACCGGGGCTGCTACGTGGCGATGCGCGCCGCGCTGGACCACCCCGACCGGGTCAGCCGACTCGGGGTGCTCGACGGGGTGCCGATCGGAGAGGCCCTGGCCCGCGCCGACGCCCGGTTCGCCGCCCGCTGGTGGCACTGGTTCTTCCTGGGCCAGCTCGCCAAGCCCGCCGAGCGGGTGATCAACGCCGACCCGGACGCCTGGTACGGCGGCTCCCCCGCGCAGATGGGCGAGGAGGCGTACGCCGACTACCGACGGGCGATCCACGACCCGGCGACGGTGCACGCCATGTGCGAGGACTACCGGGCGGGCCTCGGCCCGGACCGGGCGGCCGACGACGCCGACCGCGCGGCCGGTCGGCGGATCACCTGCCCGGTGCTCTTCCTGTGGTCCACCCGGGACGACATGGTGGAGCTCTACGGCGACCCCGCCGCGATCTGGCGGGACTGGGCCGACGACGTGCGGGCCGCGCCGATCGAGTCGGGGCACCACATGGCCGAGGAGGCGCCGGAGCAGCTCGCCGCAGAGCTGTCCGCCTTCCTCGCCGGGTAGCCCGCCGCCCGACGCGGCGGGCGAGCCCGCGGGTCAGCCGACCGGGGCGGCCTCGCGGGCGGGCTCGCGGGCGGCGTCGAGCATGCCCCGCCGCCGCGCCCAGCGCTCGAAGGCGAGCGTGGCGAAGGGCGGCACGGCGCAGGCCAGGGCCACCCCCGTCGCCAGCAGGCTCCACCGGCGCAGCCGGGCCACCGCGAGCACCAGCACGCCGTACGCGATGAACAGCCCGCCGTGGATCGGCCCGAAGATCTGCACGCCCAGCTCGTTCGCGGGCGGGCCGTACTTGACCGCCATGCCGGCCAGCAGGGCGGCCCAGGAAACCGCCTCGGCGATCGCCGCCACCACGAACAGCCGGGTCACCTTTTCGCGCACCGCACTCCCCCACCTCTCGCCGCCGGCCATGGTAGCCGTGCACCCGGGCCCGTCCGGTGGCGACCGGCGCGCGGGCGACGGGGATCACCGGGAGCGCGGCTGGGTAGAGAAGAAACGTCAGGTCTTCCCCGGCGCCGATGCGGCGTGGCAGGTTAGGGGGACCAGCGGTGACAGGGTGGTGACCATGGGCGAGGAAGTCGGGGTACGGACCTTCAGCCGTGAGGATCGGGCCCGCTATCGGGAGAAGGTGCGCCGCTGCCTCGACGTGTTCGCCGAGATGCTGCGCGAGTCGCGGTTCGACGTCGACCGGCCGATGACCGGGCTGGAGATCGAGCTCAACCTGGTCGACAACGACTCGATGCCCGCCATGCGCAACGCCGACGTGCTGGCCGCCGTCGCCGACCCGAGCTTCCAGACGGAGCTGGGCCAGTTCAACGTCGAGATCAACGTGGCGCCCCGCCGGCTCGCCGGCACGGGCACCGCCGAGTTCGAGGAGCACGTGCGGGCCAGCCTGAACGCCGCTGAGGAGAAGGCCCGCGCGATCGGCGCGCACATGGTGATGATCGGCATCCTGCCGACGCTGCGGCCGGAGCACCTGACGGCGGCGACACTGTCGGCCAACCCCCGCTACGAGCTGCTCAACGAGCAGATCTTCGCGGCGCGGGGCGAGGACCTGCGGATCGCGATCAACGGCGTGGAACGGCTCGCCGTCACCGCCGACACGATCACCCCGGAGGCGGCCTGCACCAGCACCCAGTTCCACCTCCAGGTCAGTCCCGCCCAGTTCGCCGACTACTGGAACGCCGCCCAGGCGATCGCCGGCATCCAGGTGGCCCTCGGCGCCAACGCGCCGCTGTTCTTCGGCCGCGAGCTGTGGCGGGAGACCCGCATCCCGCTGTTCCAGCAGGCGACCGACACCCGGTCGGAGGAGATCAAGGCGCAGGGCGTACGCCCCCGGGTCTGGTTCGGGGAACGCTGGATCACCACCGTGTTCGACCTGTTCGAGGAGAACGTCCGCTACTTCCCGGCGCTGCTGCCGGTCTGTGACCCGGAGGACCCGGCCGAGGCCCTCGCTGCCGGCGGGGTGCCCAAGCTCGCCGAGCTGCGCCTGCACAACGGCACCGTCTACCGGTGGAACCGGCCCGTCTACGACGTGCTCAAGGGGCGGCCGCACCTGCGGGTGGAGAACCGGGTGCTGCCGGCCGGGCCGACCGTGCTCGACACCGTCGCCAACGGCGCCTTCTACTTCGGCCTGGTCCGGGCGCTCGCCGAGGCCGACCGGCCGCTGTGGTCGCAGATGTCGTTCAGCGCCGCCGAGGAGAACTTCACCAACTGCGCCCGGCACGGCATCGACGCCCAGGTCTTCTGGCCCGGCCTGGGCTACCTTCCGGTCACCGAGCTGGTGCTGCGCCGGCTGCTGCCGCTGGCCCACCACGGGCTGGACCGGTGGGGCCTGGACCCGGGCGAACGGGACCGGCTGCTCGGCATCATCGAGCAGCGCTGCCTGACCGGGCGCAACGGCGCGAGCTGGCAGGTGGAGACGCTGCACCGGCTGGAGTCCACCGACCACCTCGACCGGCCGGAGGCGCTGCGCGAGGTGGTGCGGCACTACGTGACGCTCATGCACAGCAACCGGCCGGTCCACGAGTGGCCCATCCCCTGACGGGCGCTGACGTCAGGACGCCGCCCTGGGCGACGACCCGCGTCGCACACGGTTCCGGCGCGGTTCTTGCCGGCACGGGAGCACCTGGCGGGTCGAGCGGCACGGTTCTTGCCGGCACGGGAGCACCCGGCGGGTCG
>NZ_JBPQTP010000122.1:0-19707 GCF_051386395.1 Micromonospora sp. URMC 106 | reverse complement strand
CGCCGGGGCCGGGCAGCGCCGGCCAGGGCGCCGTCGCGGCCAACCACCCCGACGGCGGTACGCCGAGCTGCCCGCCCCCGCCGTCCCACCGGCCTGCGTGGCCGTCCCACCGGTCTGTGTCGTCGTTCCACCGGCCTGTGTGGCCGTCCCACCGGTCTGTGCGGCCGTCCCGGCGCTCTGCGGACCCCATCGGGCCCCGTGTCTCCGCTCCCGCTCCCGGCCCTGCCCCGTCGAATGCGGTCGCCCCGGTCGTGCCTACCGAGGACGCCGCGGATCTTGGAACCGTACGGCCCCTCCAGGGGCCGTTTCCTGCCAAGATCTCGGGCGACAGTCCGCCCGCGCCGGTTGGCGGGGCGGGGCGGGAGTGGGCCGCCGCGGCACGGGTCGCCCACGCGTCCGGCACGTCCGTCAAGACGTGGGCGCGTCGGTCGCCGGCCGGCCGGGCGCCGGCGCTGCCGGCGGCCGGGTGGTGGGCAGCCAAGGTGGCGGGGCGCGTCGCGGCCGCGGACGGGGGCAGCGCCGGTCGGAGTACGGGCCAGCCGGCCGACGCCGAGGGACGGCCGACCGCCCCACCCTCTCGTTGACCGGCCCGGTTCCCGCTCGTCGACGGGTGGCCCGGGAAGCCGCCGCCGGCCGCCACCCGGCCGTCACCCGACAGGCTCCGGCCGGCTGCGCTGGTGTCGTCGCCCGGCCCGCCAGCGCCGGCTCTGCCGCCGTCGCCACCCGGCGACCCGTGCCCGCCCGGCCGGTCGTCCCCGGCCGGTGATCCGTGCCCGCCCGGCCCGTCGTTCCCCACCGGCGATGCGTGCCCGCCCGGTCGGTCGTTCCCCGCTGGTGATCCGTGCCCGCCCGGCCCGTCCGCTGCGGGCGGCCATCCGTCCTCGCCCGGCCCGTCGTTCCCCGCCGGGGATGCGTGCCCGCCCGGCCCGTCGTTCCCCGCCGGCGATGTGTGCCCGCTCGGCCGGTCGCCTCCGGTCGGCGATGCGTGCCTGCCCGGCCGGTCGTCTGCGGCCGGCCATCCCGATCCGACGGCTCCTCCCGGTAGGACGTCCTCCTGCCGGCGACGCGACCGTGCCGCTTGCCGGTCGGCGACGGCGGCACCCGTCGATTCCCACCCGCCCGCGTCGACGGGCGAGCGCCGGCCGGCCGTCGCCGCCGGGCGGTCCACAGGCGAGTAGGTGACCGGGCGGACTCCGCCGTGGTCCGTGTCGACGGGCGGCGGGGGAGCGGGGCCCACCGGGCCGAGGTCGAGGGCGAGGTCGCGCAGCAGGCCGGGGGCGTGCGCGGAGACGACTCGCAGCCAGTGTTCCGGGGGCTGGCCGGGACGGCGTGCCGCCCCGGTCCCTGCGGCGGTGGCCGGGTCACGGTCCTCGACCGGGTACCGGTCCTCGGCCGGGTACCGGTCGGCGGTCCGGTCACGGTCCTCGGCCGGGTAACGGTCGGCGGTCGGGTCACGGTCCTCGGCCGGGTACCGGTCGGCAGTCGGGTGCCGGTCCTCGGGCGGGGCGGCCAGCCCGGGCGCGGCGGAGGCGGCGTCCACCAGCCGGGCCAGCTCGCCGACCGCCGTGGCCGTCGCGCGCAGCCGGGCCGCCAGCCAGCTACGCGGTGGTCGGCGCGGCGGCACCGCCGGTCTCCAGTTCCAGGCTCTCGTAGCGCAGGGTGAGCGCCGCGATCGCGAGCTCCTGGCCGAGCGTGTTCAGGTGGGCTCCGCGCCACCTCGTCGGCCAGGCGTTGATCAGGTTCCAGCGCAGCACCTCCGACGTGCCGGCCGCGTCCAGCAGCACGATCGAGACGTTGCGTCGGCTCGTCGTGCCCCGGGCCACCGCGTACACCCAGTCCCACAGCTCCCGGGAGGCGGTGAGCCCGAAGTGCAGGGTGACCGGCGCGTACTCCACCTGGCCGGGGACCATCCGGATCCGGTCGTTGCCCTGCTCCCGGTACGGCACCCCGGGGATCGTCATCTCCAGGCCGCTGACCTCGGTGAAGTGGCCGTTGGTCACGCCGTTGACGAGGAGCTTGAAGTTGTAGGCCCGGTACGGGTCGACCGGGACGCCCGGCTGCGGGGTGGCCGTGGTCGGCATGTCAGCCTCCGATCGTCTCGGTCTCGGTGCCGCCGGCCCACTGGCTCAGCCTGAACACCACGAACTCCGCCGGCTTGACCACCGCGATGCCGATGTGGGCGACGACCATGCCGGCGTCGCGGACGTCCGCGGGGTTGGTCTCCTCGTCGCACTTGACGAAGAACGCCTCCTCGGGCGTACGCCCCAGCAGCGCGCCGTCGCGCCAGACCCGGGTGAGGAACGCGCCGATGTCGCGGCGGATGGACCGCCAGAGGGTGAAGTCGTTGGGCTCGAAGACCATCCACCGGGTGCCGTTGGCGATCGCCTGCTCGATGGCGATGCAGAGCCGGCGGACGTTCAGGTAACGCCACTCGCTCGCCTCGGCGGCCAGGGTGCGGGCGCCCCAGACCCGGATGCCCTCGCCGGGGAAGTACCGAATCACGTTGACGCCCTTGGGGTTCAGCACGTCGTGCTCGGGTCGGGTGACCAGGTGAGCGAGGTCGACGGCGCCGCGTACGGGCTCGTTGGCCGGCGCCTTGTGCACCCCGCGCAAGGCGTCCGTGCGGGCCCAGATGCCGGCCATGTGCCCGCTCGGCGGGGTGAGCACCAGCTCGCCGGTGAGCGGGTCGCGTACCCGCAACCAGGGGTGGTAGAGGGCGCCGAAGTCGGACTGCCGCGGCCGGCAGGCCGTCGGCGCCTCGTCCGCCGAGCCGGACCGGGCTCCGGAGCCTCCCGAGCCGGACCCGCCGGACCCGCCGGACCCACCCGAGCCGCCCGAGCTGCCCGAGCCGGACCCACCCGAGCCGGACCCGCCCGAGCTGCCCGAGCCGGCGGAGCCCTCGGCGGGCTTGGGCGGCTTGCCGGTGGACGGGGTCGCCACCCTGGTCAGCGCCGAGATGTCCGGGACGTCCGGGGGTGGGTCGCAGATCGCCACCATCGTCCGCATCCGCTCGGCCATGCTGAGCAGCGCTTCGTGCGCGACCGCGTCGTGGAAGCCGGGCGCGGCCAGGATGGAGACCTCGTCGACGGCCTCCAGCAGTTGCAGGCCGCCGCGCCGCTGGCCGGTGCCGGTGATCTCGCCTCCCTCGCCGACGTTGACGACCCAGCAGCGGCTGCCGCCGTTGTCGAGGAAGCCGAAGACCGCCCGGGCCAGCGGGGTGCTCTCCAGGCGGTCCCCGTTGGCGTAGAGCCGCAGGAACTCGGTCCAGTTGTTGACCGCGACGGCCCTGCCGAGCTGGGCGGTGGGGTCCGGGGCGATCCCGACGAAGGCGGCCGTGCTGGTGCTGGCCGGTCCGATCGGGCGGGCGCCGCCGGGGACCTCCTCGACGTAGATGCCGGGCGAGAAGTAGGTGGGCATCGGTCCTCCCGGTGCGGTTCGCGGCCGGCGGCGTGGGACGTCCGCCGGAACGGGGGTCAGCGGGGCGGGGGTGCGCAGACGATGACGATGTCGGGCTCGGTCGGGTCGACCTCGGCGGTGAGGACGCGCCCCCGGCCGGTGAGCCGCAGCCGTACCGGCCCGGGCCGGTCGGGGTCGTGCGGCACCCCGACGACGCGGAACCGGCCGGCCGGGTCGGTCGTGGTGGCGTACGCCGTGCCGACGACCTCGATCCGCACGGCCGCGAGCGGCTGCCGCTCGGGGCCGACCACCCGGCCGTCGAAGGCCAGCAGCTCCAGCTGCCGCAGCCGCAGCGGCCGCAGCACCGGCGGCGCCGGCGGCGTCGGGTGGGCGACCTGGGCCGGTACGTCGATGAGCAGGGCCGGCCGGGGTCCGGTGCCGAACGCCGCCCAGAGCCGCGGGTCGCCGGCCTCCAGCACGACGGCGCGCTCCCCGCCGGCGGTCGCGGCGGCGAGCACCCGGTCCAGTCCGGGTAGCGCCGCCGGCCCGCCGGCGCAGAGCAGGTAACGGACGGTGAAGCGGTACGGCTCGCGCCCGCCGCTGCCCCGGGTCTGCCGGGCCGGGCGCAGCTCCATCGGCCAGAGGGTGAGCCGGGCGGGGTCGTCGTCGGGGCGCGGTGGGCCGACCGGGACGGGTTCGCCCGCCGCCCCGGCCAGCCAGGCGGCCAGCTCGGCGGTGGCCGACTCGATCGGGCCGCGCCCCGGCGTGGTCATCGCGGCGGCGTTCCCTGGACGCGGTACGCGATGGCCTCGTTCCACACGTGCGGGTAGACGCCGATCTCGAAGTACCGGGTGAAGCGGTTGATGGGCGCGTTGGTGTGGTCGTGGTAGAGCAGCCAGACCGGGGCGATCGTGAACAGCACGTAGTTGGCGAGCACCAGCGGGATGTAGAGCGGGCCGAGGATGCGCGCCTGGAGGATGTGTACGTCCTCGTGCCGCTGGATGCCGGGGCCCGAGCCGGCGCAGACCGTGCCGATGGTGGTGGCGTACCGGGGGGAGACGCCCTCGACCACGTTGACCCGGCAGCTGTGCTGCGAGGTGGCCCGGTCCAGCGAGTGCCCGAAGAGCACGTGCGCGGCGAGGTAGACCGCGCCGACGACGGTGTTGAGCAGGCTCCAGGTGTGGTCGACGACGAAGAGGAAGACGCCCTTCGCGTCCGGGCCGTAGACCCGGGCCGAGGCGACCGCCCAGCCGAAGATCCCGCCGACGAGCAGGCCGGCGACCGCCCCGATCAGCAGCCCGACCGTGCCGCCGGCCAGTTGACCGAGGACCGCGCCGGTGGCCACGTGCGCGACGGTGCTGAGGATTCCGTAGATCATGATGGCTCCCCTCATACCCAGGAGCGGAGGATGCGGGGCTCGCGTCCCTGCGCGACTCGGGTCGAGGTCGCCTGCCGGTTGCCGGGCGGGAGCTGGTTGACGCCCAGCGCCGCGGAGAAGACGACCAGCCCGTTGAAGAACGCGATGATCCACTTCTCGGCGCCGGCGTCCGTGGCGAACGCCGCGGTGAGGTAGGACAGCGCGAGCGCGATGCCCAGCGCGATCCACTTGCGGGCCTTGTCGCCGCTCGGGCCGATCAGCCCGCCGATGACGTTGGTGGCGAGCAGCGTCGCGGCGCTCGCGCCGGTGAGGCTGCCCAGGGCGGCCCAGGTGAAGAGATCGTTCATGGCCGATCTCCCTTCGGTTGTGCGGTGGTGCGGCCGGGGTGTGGTGGTGGTGCGGCCGGCGGCTCCGGGGAGCCTCCGGCGGGCCCGGTCCGCCGCCGGGCGGCGGGCGGGAGCGGATGGGACCTCAGGCGGGCCCGGACGGGCCGGCCGCCGTGGGGTTGCCGGTCGTCGGGTCCGGCGCGGTCGCCGGGCCGGTCGCCTGGCCCGGCACGACCGGGCCGCCGGCCACCGGCGCCGTTCGCCGCTGACGCCGCAGCAGCAGTACGACCACGGCGGCGACGAGCAGCAGGAGCACCGCCGCGCCGGCCACCAGCAGCCAGGGGAACCCGCTGCCGTCGTCGCGGCTCGCGGCGGCGGAGGCCGACGGCCTCGGCGGGGCCTCCGCGAGCGCCCGCAGTTCGGTGGGCTTCTCCTGGTTGCTGCCGACCTGCCAACTGACCGACCGGCCGTTGACCGTGCCGTTGGTGTCGAGTACCCGGCCGGGGAAGGTCACCGATATCTCGAACGACATCAGTCGCATGAACGCCTGTTGATTCTGCGGATTCTGTTCGGCCACCTTCCCGCCGTATTTCTTCGGGTCGAGGGGAAGGGTGAACCGGTAGAGATCGTCCTCCCGGACGAGCCGCACGCTCTCGCTGTTGAAATCGCGCAGCGGAACGTTTCGATAGGTGATCTGGGAACCGAACAGCTTGCCGTCCTCGTATCGGGTCTCCTCACCCGCGGGGAGGGCCGGAATGTTCTGCCGCAGCTCGGCGAAGCCGGCCTCGACGGTGCGGTTTCCCGAGGTCAGCACGGTCTTTTGGGCGGTCAGCAGGAGTTGGCCGTCGACCGTGTCGTCGGCGGTGACGGTCAGCCCCAGATTCAGTTGCATGCAGCCGGTCAGCGCGGCCACCAGAACGAGACACGCCGCGACGCGGAGTGCCCTGCCGCGGATGGGTCCCGAATTCATGTGGATAGTGTGTGTGATCCGGATCACTGCGAGCAGTCAGCGATCAGTCACAACGAAGTCGCCGATCTTACCGACGCGCTGTCCCCTTCGGCCGAGGCCCGGAAACGCCGAAATGGATATCCTGAAGGTTTTGCCCGAGGGGTGCATTCCGCCTGCGGGGGCGGCCCGCCGGCTGTCCGTGCGAGCGGACCGGACGCGTCGGGTCGGGGGCGTTCGGTCAGGGCGTCTCGGGCGCGACCCGTTCGGCGGGGGCGGGTGGGGGCTCGGGCGGCCGCCAGTCCGCGTACCGGGCCATCGAGCGGAGCGAGGCACGGGCCGGGGTGAGCCGCAGCAGGGTGTCGCGCAGCGCGACCGCCGCCGGGTGGCGCAGTTGCTGTCCGAACCGCCCGGTCCGGAAGGACGCCCGGGCGACGGCCTGGCTACGGGGGCGCCGCTGGCGGTCGTACGCGGCCAGCGCCGCGGGCACCGTCCCGGCCCCGCCGGCGCACACCGCCCCCAGCGTCACCGCGTCCTCGATCGCCTGGCAGGCGCCCTGTCCCAGGTTCGGCGTCATCGCGTGCGCCGCGTCGCCGAGCAGCGCCACCCGCCCCCGCACGTACGACGGAAGTGGCGTGGCGAGGTGGTGGATGTCATTGCGGAGCACCGCCTCCGGCGGGGTGGCCGCGAGCAGCGCGGGGATCGGGTCGTGCCAGGAGCCGAAGTGCTCCCGGACGGCGGCCAGCTCGTCGGGCGCGTGCCCGCCCGGCGGGGCGGTGACGGCGCCGAACCAGTAGAGCCGCCCGTCGCCGATCGGCACCGTCCCGAACTCGGCGCCCCGGCCCCAACTGATCGCGGCTGGGACCGGCTCGGGGAAGCCGATCACCGCCCGCCAGGCGGTCGTGCCCGCGTACGCCGGGGGCGGGGTGCCGGGCCAGAGCCGGGCCCGCAGCGCGCTGCGCAGGCCGTCGGCGCCCACCACCAGGTCGGCGTGGAGGCGGGCCGGCTCGCCGTGCCGCCGGTAGCGCACCTCGCCGGCCTCCGGGTCCACGTCGGAGACCTCCGCCCCGGTGTGCACGGCCTCCGCCGGCAGCGCGTCGCGCAGTATCCCGTGCAGGGTCGACCGGTGCACGCCCAGCGCGGTGGTGCCGAGCAGCCGGGTCATCTCGTCGGCGTCCAGGCGGGACAGCCAGCGCCCGCGCGCCGTGCGGATGCCACCCGCCGCCCCGGTGTCCGAGCGCGCCCGGACCGCCGCCCCGACGCCGAGCGCGTCGAGGCCGCGCACCGCGTTCGCCATCAGGGTCAGCCCGGCGCCGACCTCGCGCAGCTCGGCGGCGCGTTCCAGCACGGTGACCCGCCAGCCCCGCCGGTGCAGCGCCAGCGCCGCGGCGAGGCCGCCGATCCCGCCCCCGACCACGACCGCGTGCGACTCGCCCATGACAGCCCGCCCTTCTACGCCTGTAGAAGGGCATACTACATCCGTAGAAACGACGCGGGGGAGGGCGTGTGGCCGGGCGGACGAACCGGGTGGCGCTGCTGGCCGACGCGGCCATCGAGCTGCTCGCCGAGGGCGGCATGCGGGCGCTGACCCACCGGGCGGTGGACACCCGCGCCGGCCTGCCGCTCGGCAGCACGTCGGCGTACCTGCGGACCCGGCAGGCGCTGATCGAGGCCGTGGTCCAGCGGCTCGCCGACCTCGACCGGGCCGACCTGGCCGGGCACGAACTGCCCACCGGGGCGCCGCCGCCCGTTCCGGGCCCCGCGCTGAGCGAGGAGGACCTCGACCGGCTCGCGGCCGGGGTGGGCGACCTGCTGGACCGCTGGCTCACCGTCGGGCGCAGCCGCACCCTCGCCCGGTACGCCTGCCTCCTGGAGGCGGTGCACCGTCCCGAGCTGCGGCGGATCCTGGGGCACGGCACCCTGCTCCGGGTCCAGGCGCGCGATCTGCTGGCCCGCGCCGGCGCCCCGGAGCCCGACCGGCGGGGCGACCAGCTCGTCGCGTTCGTCGACGGACTCCTCTTCGACCGCCTCGTCGGCGCCGGCGCCCTCACCGCCCCCACGCCCGGCACCCCGGCCAGCCGCGCCGACCTGGCCGCCGCCGTCCGGGCCCTGCTGCGCGCCCTCACGGCCGCCTGACCCCGCCGCCCCGGCCGCATGGCCGGCCACGCGTCTCGGGCAGGGTGGGGAGGCGGGCGGTCAGGAGGCGGTGAGGCGGTGGTCGCGCGGGGTGACCCCGCGGACCCGGCGGAAGGCCGTACTGAGCGCGAAGGGGCTGCCGTAGCCGACCTTGCGGGCGACCGCGCCCAGGGTGGCGTCCGGCTCGCGGAGCAGGTCGGCGGCGAGCGCCAGCCGCCACCCGGTGAGGAACGTCATCGGCGGCTCGCCGACCAGCTCGGTGAACCGGCGGGCCAGCGCCGCCCGGGAGACGCCCACCTCGGCCGCGAGGGAGGCGACCGTCCACTGCCGCGCCGGGTCGTTCTGCAGCAGCCGCAGCGCCGGGCCGACCACCGGATCGGCGGCGGCGACGTACCAGGCGGGGGCGGCGCCGGGGCGGGCGAACCAGGTACGCAGCGCGGCGATCAGCACCAGGTCGAGCAGCCGGTCGAGGACCGCCTCCTGGCCGGGCGCGTCCCGGGTGACCTCCTCGGCGAGCAGGGGCACCAGCGGGCTGCGCCACTCCTCGCCGCCGACGACGAGCAGCGGCGGCAGGGCGGTGAGCAGCCGCCGGCTCAGCTCCCCCGGGAGCTGGTAGGTGCCGGTCAGCAGCACGGTGGCGCCGTCCGTGCCGGTGCCCCAGGTGCGTACGCCCAGCGCCATCGTCTCGGCCAGCGGCTCCCCGCGCAGCGTGGTGCACCGCTGCCCGGGGTGGATGACCACCTGCGGCGGGGTGGCCGGGTCGTCCGCCACGAGGTAGCCGTCGGGCCCGCGCAGCACCGCCACGTCCCCCGGCCCCAGGCGGTGCGGCGCGCCGTCGTCGGGGACCACCCAGGCCGCCCCGCGGACCAGGGCGACCACGGTCAGCGGGGCGCGGTCCTCGATGCGCAGCGCGAACGGCGGGTCCAGCAGCGACCGGAGCAGGAAGGCGCCTCGGGCGCGGGGCCCGTCGAGCAGCCCGGTGAGCGGGTCCATCCCGCGAGCGTAGACGAACGCGCATGGCTCGAGGCGCGTGCGCCATCCGGCGTCTCGATCACGACCACTCCGAGGCCAACGGGAGGCGGTGGACCGGGGCGCCGACAGCGCGGTGCTCGCCGTCGCACAGCGAACGTCTCGACGACCGAGGTCAGGCACGGGGTCCGAGGAAGAGTCCACCGCTCGCGTCGATGACCTGCCCGGTGATCCAGCGCGCGGCGTCGGAGGCGAGGAACGCGACGACGTCGGCGACGTCGTCGGGGCCGCCGAGGCGATCGAGTGCCGTCATCCCGGCGATGAGTTCGGCCAGGCCCGGCGCTTCGAAGGCCGCTCCGTTGGTCGCCGTCCGGGTGGCGCCGGGAGCAACCGCGTTCACCGTGATCTGCCGGGCCCCGAGCTGGTTGGCCAGGGTCATGCTCATCGTCTCGACCGCGCCCTTCGTCATGGCGAAGGACGTCTGGGTGGGGTTGGCCATCCGGGTCGCCACGGACGAGATCGTGACGATGCGGCCGCCGTCGCGGAGTAGTGGCAGTGCTCGCTGGATGATGAAGTACGGCGCTCGCACGTTCACCGCGAAGAGGTGGTCGAACTCCGTCCGCGTCGTGGCTCCGAGCGGGCCGGCGGGCCCAGCCGCCGCGTTGTTGACGAGTATGTCGAGCGGCCGCCCGGCCAGGCCGTCCTCGACTGCCGCGAAGAGGGTCTCGACGTCGTCGTCCACGCCCAACTCGGCCCTGACGGCGAGCGCGGTTCCACCGGCACGTTCGATCTCGTCGACCGTCGCCGTCGCGCCGTCCCTGTCCGTGCCGAAGTGTACGAAGACCGCTGCCCCCGCTGCCGCCAGCCGGGCCGCGATCGCCCGCCCGATGCCGCGCGACGCTCCGGTCACGAGAGCCGTCCTGCCGGTCAGGTCGCCCATGCCAACCACCTCCACGATGTGAGTCACTACCGAACTGGTAGTGACTATCATTGAGGTAGTGTCTATCACATGTCCGATCAGCACTCGACCCTGCGCGCGCACCGGCGAGCCGAGACGCAGCGCGCGATCCAGGCGCACGCGGTGCGGCTCTTCGCCGAGCGTGGATACGACGCCACGACCGTGGCCGACATCGCCGCAGCCGCGGGTGTATCCCCGATGACCGTCTATCGGCACTTCCCCACCAAAGAGGACCTCGTGCTCATCGACCAGCACGGCCGGCTTGTCGCCGAGCGGGTCGCCGCGTCACCCGCCGCGCAACCCCTGGTCCGTCGCATCGGCGGCGCGCTCGTCGACTCGGCCGCCGCGTTGACCGGTGGCCGCCAGGGGGCCGACCTGACCGCGAACGAGCAGTTCCTGCTCGCCCGCCTCCGGCTCATGATCTCGACGCCGGCCCTGCGGGCCCGGCACCTGGACAACCACTACGCCCTCCAGCAGGCCATCGTCGGCGCCCTCGCGCGCGACGCCACCGATCCGGACACGGTGTTCCGCATCCGAGCGGCGGCCAGCGCCTGCCTGGCCGCCATGCACACGGCACTGGTGCGCTGGGCCGAGGACGACGGACGGACCGAGCTACCCGACCTGATCGCCAAGGCGCTCGCCGCCGCCTTCGGCGACGACACCCACGGCGCCGGCCCGAACGCGTGAGAAGGCCCCGGGGGGTATGCCGTGACGTCCCTTCCGCGCACTGTCTCAGGCGTGGGCCGGCGGGGTCACTCGGCGACCGTCAGCCAGTCCGCGGCGCGGTGCCGGATGTCGGCGGGCACCTCGTGCGGGCCCGGGAACTCGTCGTAGGTGACGTCGTAGCCGAGCGAACGCAGCCGGGGCACCAGGCGGCGGCTGCACACGTCGACCGGCAGGACCGGGTCCGCCGCACCGTGCGAGACGTAGACCCGGGGCCGGCCGTGCGTCATCAGCGGCGCGGCGAAACCGGGGGAGAAGGCCACCACCGCGTCGACCAGGTCGCCGTTGGTCAGGCCCAGGGAGAGCGCGTACGAGGCGCCGTCGGAGAACCCGCCGAACGCCACCTGCCCGACCGGGTAACCGGCGAAGACCGTGGCGAGCAGCCCGTCGATCCGCCGGACGTCCACCCCGAAGCCCTCCACGATCAGATCCCAGCTGCTCGACGCCGCCTGCGGCGCCACCAGCAGCAGCCGGTGCGCGTCGGCGACGGGCAGCAGCAGGTCCAGGCCCTGCCGGGCCGAGCCGCCGGCTCCGTGCAGGAGCAGCACCAGCCGGTACGGTCGGTCGGCGGCCGGCTCCGGGGCGTACACCATCGCCAGCGGCCCGCCCTCGGCGTCGGTCAGGGTGACCATCCCGGTGGCCGCCCGGGTGGTCGGCGGCGCCGGACGCGCGGTGAGCCGGCCGTGTCGCGGGTTCTCCTCCGGCTGCCGGTGCGGCGCGGCGGGTTCGGCCACGGGATCACCGCTCCTCGTCCTCGGCGGGCATGCGCCGGCGGTTACCCCGCTGCCCGGCGGTTAACCCCGCCGGCGGGGACCCGGCGGCGCGGCCTCCCCGGGCCGCTCAGCCGCTGACCCGGCGGACCAGCCGGGACGGGAACACCGTCGCCGGCGGCACCGGCCGCCCGGCCAGCACGGCGGTCGCCGCCGCCGTGGCGATCTGCGCCACGGGGTGGGTCGCCGTGGTCAGCGCGGGAGTGGTCATGGCGGCGAGCGGGATGTCGTCGAAGCCGGTCACCGCGACGTCCCCGGGCACCTGGACGCCGCCGCCGCGCAGCCCGTCGATCACCCCGAGCGCGGTCGCGTCGCTGCTGCCGACGATCGCGTCGGTGTCCGGCCAACGCGCCAGCACCTCCGCGGCCGCCGCCCGGCCGCGGACCGCGCTGAAGTCCCCCCGCACCAGCCGCACCGGCAGACCCGCGTCGCGCACCACCCGTCGGTACGCGCCGACCGAACGGCCGGCGCAGGACAGCCAGCGGGGACCGGTCACCATCGCGATACGGCGGCGACCGGTGGCGTACAGGTGCCGGACCACGGCCTCCGTGCCGCCACCGTTGTCCACGTCGAAGGCGGGCACGAGGGCCGAGCCGATGCCGATCGAGGCCACCCGGCCGCGCAGCGCCGCCGGAACCGCGTCGAGCACCGCCTCGGTGGTGTTGACCAGGACGATCCCGCCCACGCTGCGGTCCTCGGCCAGCCGGCGGAGCCCGCCCGGCGACCGGGTGGGCAGCCAGTGCAGCGCGACCCCGAGCCCGTGCGGCGCGCAGACCCGCGCGGCCGCGCCGAGCACCCGGTCGACGTACGGGTCGTCGAGAACCGTCGGGGCGGTGCCGGACACCACGACCACCAGCCGGACCCCGGTGCCCCGGACCAGCGCGCGGGCGGCCAGGTTCGGTGCGTACCCGAGCCGGTCGGCGGCGGCGGTCACCCGGTCGCGGGCGGCGGGCGAGGCGTAGCCCGTCCCCGCGATCACCCGCGAGGCGGTGGCCCGGGAGACCCCCGCCGCCAGGGCGACGTCGTTCAGGGTCGGTGGTCGGTGTGCCGTCGTCATTCCTGTCCTCCCCGTGACCGGCCGTTCTGGGCGCGGCCGGCCGTCGCATCATCCTCCTGCCGGGCCGCCGACCGTAAGGGGCGGAACCGGGTTGTCCTGATAGCGCTCTCAGGTGTGCGATCGAGCGGTAGGCCGCCAGAGGCGAGAGGACATCACCGTGAGCCGCTCCACCGTCCCGACCACCGCGCCGACCCCGGCGGCCGTGCCCCGGGCCGTGCTGGCCGCCCGCACCGGCGTGGCCGTGGTGTTCGCGCTCAACGGCCTGGCGGTGGCCACCTGGTTCTCCCGGGTGCCCGCCGTGCGGGACGCGCTCGGGCTCAGCGCGGGGCGGCTCGGACTGCTCCTGCTCGCCATGTCCGTCGGCGCCCTGCTCGCGATGCCCACCGCCGGCCTGGTGGCCCAGCGGCTCGGGGCGGCCCGCACGGTGGCCCTCGGCAGCCTGCTCGTCGCGGCCGGGCTGGCCGCGGCCGGGGTGGCCGCCCCGGCGGGTTCGCTGGTCGGGGTCGCGGTGGCGCTGTGCGCCCTCGGCTACGGCTCCGGCATCTGCGACGTCGCCATGAACGTCGAGGGTGCGGCGGTCGAGCGGCGGCTGGGGCGCACGATCATGCCGCGCTTCCACGCCGCGTGGAGCCTCGGTTCCGTGGCCGGCGCCGGGTTGGGCGCCGGGGCCGCCCGCCTCGACCTGCCGGTCGCCGCCCACCTCGCCGCGCTGGCGGCGGTGGTGCTCTGCGGCACGCTGCTGGCCGTCCGGTCGTTCCTGCCGGCGGCCGAGAGCGGCACCGCCGCCGCGGCGGCCGCCCCGGCCGAACGCCGCCGCGACCTGCTCGCCGCCTGGCGGGAGCCGCGCACCCTGCTCATCGGCCTGCTGGTGCTGGTGTCGGCGTTCGCCGAGGGCAGCGCCAACGACTGGCTCGCCGTCGCCTTCATCGACGGCCACCACCTCAGCGAGGCGGCCGGGGCCGCCGTCTTCGGCGTCTTCGTCGTCGGCATGACGCTCGGCCGCACCGTGGGCACCGTCGCGCTGGACCGGTGGGGCCGGGTGCCCGTGCTGTCCGGCACGATCCTGCTCGCCACGGTCGGCGCGGGCGTGGCGGTGCTCGCCGGCTCCGGGCCGGTGGCGGTCGTCGGCGTCGCGCTCTGGGGGATCGGCGCGTCGCTGGGCTTCCCGGTCGGGATGAGCGCGGCGGCCGACGACGAGCGGTGGGCGCCGGCCCGGGTCAGTGTGGTCGCCGTGATCGGCTACACCGCCTTCCTCGCCGGCCCGCCGCTGCTCGGCCTGCTCGGCGACCGGGTCGGCACGCTGCACGCCCTGCTCGTGGTGCCGGTGCTGCTGCTGCCCACCCTCGCCCTGGTGCCGGCCACCCGCCCGCCGGCGCGCTGACGCCACGGGCACACAGGGCGCCCGCCCGCCGGCGCGCCGACGCCGCGGGCGCAGGGCACTCACACCCGGCTCGCAGCCGCCTCCCAGACAGCGGTGCTGCACTGGGGGAGGACGCCGAGGAGAGGGGAGCGGGGGATGGGCTGGTTCAGTCGGCGGTCGCGCGGCACCGACGCGGCGCCCACGAAGCTCGACCGGGAGGCGACCTGGGAGGACCTGGCCGCGCTGGAGGCGTTCGTGACCAGCCGCCGGGGCGTGGAGTTCTACCTGGAGCCGGAGACCACGGCGACCGACACCACCGTGGTGGCGATCGCCCACGACGGCGAGTGGATCCGCCGCCGCACCGGCTCGCCGCGCGCCGCCGGGTCGATCGCCCGCAAGCACGCGGTGCCGTTGTACGAGGCCGCCCGCACCGGCTACCCGGAGCGCATGCGGGCCTGGAACCGGGCCCACCCGGAGCGCCGCGCCCGCTGACCCGGTCTCCGGCCCACCCGGAGCGCCGCGCCCGGCGACCCGGTCTCGGCACGGGCGCGCCCGGTCACGCCCCGGCGGCCACCGCCTCGCGGGCCTCGGCCAGGGCCATCGGCGGAGCGTGGCTGGAGACGTACCAGTCGACGTCGTCGGTCAGCAGGCGGCGTACCAGGGCCAGGTCGGGCCGGTCGTCGGGGGTGCGCAGGTGCGCCGGCGGCGGGTAGTAGCAGTCGCCGAGCAGCAGCACGCCCGAGTCCGGCACCGCCACCACCGTCGAGTCCGGCGCGTGGGCGCCCCCGACGTGCGTCGCGGTGACGCCCACCGGGAGTTCCAGCGCGTCCGTGAACGTCCGGGTCGGCGGCAGCACCGCGAAGTCGTCCCACGAGTCGACCGCCAGCGCCCGGGCCCGGAAGCTGGGGCCGAGCCGTGGGTTCGCCCGCACCTGCTCGCGCAGGTACCGGTGGCTCCACGGCCGGGCGGCCTCCTCGCGCAGCAGCCGCTCGCCGGCGACGTGGCCGATAATCTCCACCTCGGGCCAGGCGCAGGCGCCCCAGACATGGTCCCAGTGGTGGTGGGTGTAGACCAGCCAGCGCGGCAGCGGCAGCCCGGCGGCGCGCAGGGCGGCCTGGATCTCCCGGGCGTGCGCGGGGCTCTGCCCGGCGTCGACCAGCACGCTGCCGCGCTCGTCGGCGACCAGCGCGACGCCGGCCTGCACGCTGGCCGGATCCGGGTCGCCGGGGCAGAGCCAGACGCGCCCGGCCAGGTGCTGGAAAGCCATGTCGACGATGACGCGCCCCCTTCCCGTCGACGGTGGACATCCGCCCACCGCCGCCGTTGATCATAGGCCCGGCCCCCGGGCCCTCCGGATCGCGCCCTACGCTGGAGTTCCAAGACTTCCGTTCCTCGCCCGGCAACCGGTTTGCGCGCGGTCGACCCGATCGGCCACGCTCTTGCCCGTGCCCTCTGCCTCGACCACCCGCCGCGTGCTCGCCGTGTCGGTCATCGCGTCGCTCACCCTCACCGGCTGTCAGGTCCTCGACGACGCCGACCCAGCGCTCGGGCAAGCCGAGCGGACGCTCGACCTGGCTGACGACCTGGCGGCCCTCCTGAACCGGACGATGGAGCTGACGTACTCCGCCGACTACCTGCTCGCCGGCGGCCAGACCGCCACCATCGCCCAGACGCAGGACCCGGCCCGCTCCACCTACACCTGGCCCGGCGGCAGGCTGATCGTCACCTGGCAGGCCACGACCCACTGCGAAACCGCCGCCGGCCGGGCCACCTGCACCCTGAAGGCCCCGCCCGTGCCCGACGTGTTGAACACGAACACGCCGATGACGGTCCTGCACGCCGAGACGAAGCGACGAGGGCTCGTCGCGCCGCTGTTCGTCATGCAGATGCTGACCGATGCCGCGCTGGACCCCGACGCGGTTGTCACCCGACGCAGCACCACCCTCGCCGGCCACCGCGCCACCTGTTTCGACGTGCGGCGGTCCGCCGACGACTTCACCGCCTGCATGACCGCGGAGGGGGCGCTGGGTAGCTTCAGCGGCCAGGTCGACGGCAAGCCCGTCGAGCTGACCCTGACCCGCTACCACGAGACGGTCGACGACAGCGCGTTCGACCTGCCGGCTGGCGCAGCCGTGGTGGACGGCCGGACCGCCACCTCGTGACCGATCGACCGGGTTCCCCCGTCGACGGTGGACATCCGCCCACCGCCGCCGTCAGGCGCGGCCGAGTCGCACGAGCCGCGCCACGAGCACGGCGGCGCACCCGAGCGTCGCGGTGACCAGCAGCACCATGAACGTCGGATAGATGTACGCCACCTGGATCCAGGCGACGTCGCGGCCCCGGTAGAGCCAGCCGACCACCCGGTGGACCGAGGCGAGCAGCAGCGGCGGTGCGAGCAGGGGGAGCAGCCGCACCAGCGTCCAGAGGCGTACCGTCCGGCCGGCGGCCCAGCGGCGCGACCGGCGCACGCCCCAACCGGCGAGTACGGCGGCGGCGACCGCCAACGCCAGCAGCACCGCGTCGACGGCCACGAGCGGCGTGCCGGCCGAGGGCGCAGGCGCTCCCTCGACCAGCGCGACGAGTCGCTCGGCGAGGGCCGACGCGTGGCCGTACGCCAGCCCGGTGTTCGCCATGACCGCGATCCCGTGGCCGGACGCGGGCAGCAGCGCCTGGTACGCCGTCGAGGTGAACAGGTCGCCGCTGTGCGCGACCATCGGCGCCCCCGACGCGGTCTTCTCGACGAACCAGCCGAGGGCGTAGGAGCCGGAGACCGCGGAGGGGCGGTGCAGCGTGGCGAGGCCCGTGGGCGAGACGACCGCGGTGCCGTCCGGGCCGCGACCCTGGTTGCCGTGGGCGATCAGCCACGCGGCCATGTCGTGCGCGGAACTGAGCACCCCGCCGGAGCCGTTGCCGAACGCCGGCGGCTCGGGCAGGGCGACCGGCCTGCCCAGGATCATGAGGTGGCCGCGCGCGCTCGACGGCATCTCGCGGGCCACGTCGAGGGTGCGGCTGTCGGTCATGCCGAGCGGCGCGAAGACCCGCGTCCGCAGATACTCGTCGAACGGCAGCCCGCTGACCACCTCCACCAGGCGCGCGGCCACCTGGAAGTTCGGGTTGTGGTACTCCCATCTCGTGCCGGGGTCGGCGGCCAGCCGCGCCGTACGCATCCCCGCCACCGCCTCCCGCAGCGAACCCGGCTGCCGCCTGCTGAAGGCGGGAAACGTCGTGTCGGACATGCCGGAGGTCTGGTCCAGCAGTTGCCGCACGGTGATCCCGGCCGCGCGGGGGTCGGCCATCGTGAACTCGGGCAGGTGCCGGTGGACCGGGCCGTCGAGCTGGACCCGGCCCGCCTCCACCAGCTGCAGCACCGCGAGGGCGGTGAACGACTTGCTCACCGACGCGACGGCCATCGGGGTGTGCGCGGTGACCGGGTCGCCGGCCGGGGTGTGGCCGTACCCGGCGGCGTGCACCACCGCCGTCCCCCGGGTGACGGCGACCGCGACGCCGGGCAGGCCGGTCTCCTCGCGGTACTTGCGGACCAGGGTGTCGACGGCGGCGGCGTCGATCCCCGCCGGAGGGCCGACCGGCGGCGCCGGGGTCGGCGCGGCGGCGAGCGCCACCGCACCCGCCAGGACGAGAAGTCGCGTGATCATGAACGGAGTCTCGGCCGCCCGGGCGTCCCCGCACATCGGACCGCGGTCGGGAGCGGGCATCGGACCGTGGTCCGATGCCCGGCGCCGCACCCGTGGATACGGTGTCCCCGTGGTCACCTGGGGACGGCTCGGGCCGCGGCGGCTGACGGCGCTCGACGCGCTGCCGGGGGTCGCCCTCGTGCTCCTGACGGCGGTCCGGACGCCCGCGCCGCTCGCCGTGGGCCTGGCCCTGCTGTTCGGGCCGCCGCTGGCCGTCCGCCGCCGCCGGCCGGTGCCGGTGCTCGTCGTCGTGGCGATCGCCGGGTCGGTGGCGGCCGCCGTCGGCACCGCCGGTGAGGCCGTGGTGTTCGCGATCGCGTACGCGCTCTGGCCGGTCGCCCTGTCGGCCCCCACCCGGCGGGCCGTGTCGGCGCTCGCCGGGGTCATCGCGGCCGTCACGGCCGCGGCAGTGGTGGGCGCGACGGTCCCCGGACTGCCGGTCATCCCGACCCCGGCGGGGCAGGAGTCGTTCACCGCCACCCCGGTGCCGGTCCTGCTCTACGCCGCGACCGTCCTCGCCGGCTCCTGGGCGCTGGCCCGCGCCGTACGCGCCCGGCGGCGGCACGCCGCCCAGGTCGCCGAGCTGCGCGCCGGCCGGGCGGTGGCCGAGGAACGGCTGCGCATCGCCCGCGACATCCACGACGTGGTCGGGCACAGCCTCAGCCTCATCGCGATGAAGGCGGCGGTCGCGAACCACCTCGCGGAGAGCCATCCCGGACAGGGCCGGGCGGCGCTGGCGGCGATCGAGCGGGTCAGCCGGACGGCCCTCGACGACGTCCGGGTCGTGCTCGGCGCCCTGCGCGACCCCGCCGACACCGCACCGAGCTTCACCGAACTCGACCGGCTGGTCGGGGACGTCCGTGCCGCCGGCGTCACCGTCGACGTCGACCGGGCGGCCGACCTGTCGCGGGTGCCGGCGGCCGTGCAGGCCTCGGCGTACCGCATCGCGCAGGAGGCGCTCACCAACGTGCTGCGCCACGCCGGCCCGGCCCGCTGCCGGCTCACCGTCGCGACCGAGCCCGGGGTGCTGAGCGTCGCCGTCGTCGACGACGGACGGGCAGGGCGCCCCGTCGGGCCGCCCGGCCACGGCCTGCGGGGGATGCGCGAACGGGCGGCGATGCACGGCGGCACCCTGGAGGCCGGCCGCGCGCCCGGCGGCGGGTTCGCCGTCCGCGCCCGGCTGCCGTTCACCCCGGCGGTGCCGGACGATGGGTGAGCCGGTGCGCGTGCTCCTGGCCGACGACGAGGCGTTGCTGCGCGGCACCCTCCGCCTGCTGGTCGACGCCACCCCCGGCATGACGGTGGTGGCCGAGGCGGGCACCGGGCGCGAGGCCGTCGAGCTCGCGAGGACACACTCGCCCGACGTGGTCCTGATGGACGTCAGGATGCCCGAAATGGACGGCATCACCGCCACCGGGCAGGTCACCGCTGGCCGGGACGCGCCCCGGGTGCTCGTCCTCACCACGTTCGACCTCGACGAGTACGTGTACCGGGCGCTGCGGGCCGGGGCGAGCGGCTTCCTGCTCAAGGACACCCCACCCGTACGGCTGCTCGACGCGATCAGGGTGGTCGCCGCGGGCGAGGCGTTGCTGGCCCCGAGCGTCACCCGCCGGCTCATCGCCGAGTTCGTCCGCATGCCGGCGGCGCGGCGGGCGCCGGGAAGGCTCGACGGGGTGACTCCGCGGGAACGGGACGTGTTGACGTTGATCACCCGTGGGCTCTCCAACGCCGAGATCGAGCAGCACCTGCACCTCAGCCGGGGCACCGTCAAGACGCACATCGGCCGCCTGATGACGAAGCTGGCCGCCCGTGACCGGGCGCAACTGGTGATCGCGGGCTACGAATCGGGGCTCGCCGACCGGTGAGAAGTGGCATCGGCAGCCGTGAACGCCGCGACCCGCGCCGGCGACGGTGGCCGGATCCCCGTACGCCGGAGCACCCCTGGTGGGAAGGCGGAACGACCCCGGTACGCCCGGCGGGGGCGGGGGCGGCCCCG
>NZ_JBPQTP010000121.1:0-20012 GCF_051386395.1 Micromonospora sp. URMC 106 | reverse complement strand
CCGGGAGCGGCACCCGGGCCTTCGGCGAGCCGAAGACGCCCCAGAGCGCGGCCAGCAGCAGCGGCACGGCGACGGCGGCGGCGAGCCGGACGGGCGTCCCGGCGTCCAGCGCCCAGCCCCACCAGCCGCCGATCGCCAGCACGGCCAGTTCGAGCAGGAAGAGCAGCAGCAGACCCACGGCGTACATCAGCGCTCCTCGCGGGGCCAGGACCGGAACGCGCCGTCCAGGGCGGCGACCAGTTGGTCGAAGGTCGTGTCGACGGCGCGGGGCAGGCCGAAGCCGCCGGCGGCCGCCAGCGAGACGAAGCCGTGCAGGGTGCTGCGCAGCATCCGGGTCGCGTCGACGGCGTCGTCGCCGTCGAGCCCGTAGCCCCGCAGGACGGCGTAGATCGCCCCGACGGCCCGCTCCCCCGCCGCGACGTGCTCCGGGTCGGTCGGGTCCGGCACCCGCTGCGTGGCCGGGTAGCGGCCGGGGTGCCGGCGGGCGTACGCCCGGTAGGCGGCGGCGAGGGCCCGCAGCGCGTCCGGCCCGGCCCGGCCGGCGACGGCGGCGGTCAGGTCGTCGGCGAGCTCGGCGGTGGCCAGCGCGGAGAGCTTCTGGGCGAGCGCCTCCGCCCCGCGGACGTGCTTGTAGAGGCTGGGCAGCGCGACGCCCAGCCGGTTGGCCAGCGCGGCGAGGGTGAGATGGTCGGCGCCGACCTCGTCGGCGAGCCGGGCCGCCTCCCGCACCACGGCCTGCTGGTTGAGCCCGACCCTAGGCACGCCCGGTCACCGCCAGGAACTCCACCAGTTGGGCGGCGGTCTGCGCCGGCCGGTCGGCGTGCGGGTAGTGGCCGGAGTCGTCGATCATGCGGGCCTCGGCGGTCGCGAACAGCCGCCGGGCGGCGCGGGCCTCCGCGCCCGGGTCCGGGAAGTCGGGGTCCTTCGCGCCCATCAGCACCAGCACCGGCTGCCGGACCTCCCGGGCGCGGACGGTCCAGTGCGGCGCGACGGGCGCGATCACCCCGCGCGTCGCGGCCATCCGGCCGGGCTCGCGCAGGGTGGCGACCATCGCCCTGCGGTACGCCGCGTCGTCCGCCGGCCGGTCGCACGGGAAGAGCGTGCGGTGGAACAGCCCGAACAGCCGGGGGCTGCGCAGCACGGCGGCCTGCGCCACCCGCAGGAACGGGTTGGGCCTCGACTGCCCGACGAACGGGGCGACCTGGACGATCCCGCTGACCAGCGCGGGGGCGTCGGCGGCGGCGAAGGCCACGGCCGCCGCGCTGGACGAGCTGCCGACCAGGGTGGCCGGCCCGCCGCCGAGGGCGCGGACGACCGCCAGGAGGTCGGCGCCGACCTCGGCCGGGGCGTACGACGACCAGCCGACGCTGGACTCGCCGTGCCCCCGGACGTCCACCGACGCCACCCGGTGGCCCGCCGCGACGAGCAGCGGCACCAGGTGGCGGAAGGAGCCCCGGTTCTCCCCCATGCCGTGCGAGAGGACCACGAGCGGCCCCTGCCCGTGCACCTCGTAGGCGATCCGTCCGCCGTCCCGCCCCACATAGCTAACATCCATAGCCAAAAAGCTAACCGGCTTAGCTCCGATCGTCAACGTTGACCTGAAGCCAGCTTGAGGTTGCAAGATCGACGACATGCCTCTCTCCCCGGCCCTGGATCCCCACGTACGCATCGCCCGCCCGAGCCGCGACCTGGCGGCGGCCGAACGGTTCTGGGTCGGCGGGGTCGGCCTCGACGTGCTGTGGCGCTCCACCGCCGACGGGCCCGGCGAGCACGACCTGCTGATGGTGGGCCTGCCCGGAGCCGGTTGGCACCTGGAACTCGTCGGCGGCGAGCGGCTCGCCGCCGACCCCACGCCGACCGCCGAGGACCTGCTGGTGCTCTACCTCGACGGCCCGGTCGACGACGAGCTGGTCCGGGAACTGGAACGGGCCGGCGGGACGAGGGTCTCCGCCGGCCCGTACTGGGACCGCTGGGGGGTGACGGTGGCCGATCCGGACGGCTACCGCCTGGTGCTCAGCACCCGGGGCTGGTCGAACGACTGAGTCACTTCCTGCTGAGCACGGCCCGGCCGAAGAAGGCCAGGTTCGACGGGCGCTCGGCGAGGCGGCGCATCAGGTAGCCGTACCACTGGTCGCCGTAGGGGACGTAGGTGCGCACGGTGTAGCCCTCGCTGACCAGCCGGGCCTGCTCCTCCGGCCGGATGCCGTACAGCATCTGGAACTCGAAGCGCTCCGGGCCGCGGTCGAACCAGCGCGCCCGGTCCTCACCGATGGCGATCAGGCGCGGGTCGTGGGTGGCCAGCATGGGGTAACCGTCGCCGGACATCAGGATGTTCAGGCAGCGGACGTAGGACTTGTCCACCTCGCGGGCGGACTGGTAGGCCACCGACTCCGGCTCCTTGTACGCGCCCTTGCACAGCCGCACCCGGGAACCGGCCGTGGCCAGCTCACGGCAGTCCGACTCGGTCCGCCGCAGGTACGCCTGGAGCACGGCCCCGGTGGACGGGTGGTCCTTGCGGAGCTTGGCCAGGATGTCCAGCGTCGAGTCGGTGGTGGTGTGGTCCTCCATGTCGAGGGTGACCGTGGTGCCCGCCTCGTCGGCCGCGGCGCAGATCGCCCGGGCGTTGTCGTACGCGAGCTGCTCGTCGAACATCTGGCCGAGCGCGGAGAGCTTGACGCTCACCTCGGCGGCGGGGGTGAGCCCCGCGCCGGAGAGCAGCCTCAGCAGCCGGAGGTATTCGTCCCGGGTGGCGTTGGCCTGCTCGGGGGTGACGGTGTCCTCGCCGAGGTGGTCGAGGGTCACCGCGAGACCGTCGTCGACGAGTTCGCGGGTCGCGCGCAACGCGTCGTCGGTCTTGGCGCCGGCGACGAACCGGCGGACGAGGTCCCGGGTGAACGGGGCCGTCGCGACGAGCCGCTCGACCTGGGATGACCGGGAGGCGGCGAGGATGACGGAACGGAGCATGGACCGAGCGTAACGCCCGGCCACGCCCCCGCGCCGGGCGGCGGCCAGGGTGCCCGCGCCCATGTCCCAACCACATCACAGGCCCCACCCGGGGGCGGACGGCACTGGTGTCCATCGGTTACAACCATGACGTGGAACAACGTCCCCGCCGCCGGCTCCGCTCGGCCTCCGTGCAGCTCGGCGCGCTCACCGCGCTGGCGCTCGCCCTCTCCGCCTGCAACACGACCTCCGACGACGATGACGACGACTGCGCCCTCGGGCCCGTCGGCGGCGACGGCACGGTGGCCGTCGCGCTGCGGGTTCCCGAGGTCACCGCCGGCCGCCCCGCGCCGGAACCGGCCACCGCGGCCGTCCCCGACCGCGGCGGCTTCGGCACCCACCTCGCCGCCTGCGGCGGCTGAGGTGCGCCGACAGTCCGTCACCCCCCGCCCGGGCTGGGACGCCACGATCCGCGAGCAGGGCCTGGTGTACGTCGACACCGAGCTGCCCGACGGCGGGATCATGTCGTACTGGGACGAGACCGCCGCGTACGCGTTCGAGCTGGACGAGGTGCTCCGGCTGGAGGAGGCGACGGAGGAGCTGCACCGGATGTCGGTCGCCGCCGCCGAGCACGTCGTCGCGCGCCGCCGCCACGCCGAGTTCGGCATCCCGGACTGGGCGGCCGAGGCCGTGGCCCGGTCGCTGCGCGAGTCGCCGCCCACCCTCTACGGGCGCTTCGACCTCGCCTACGACGGCAGCTGGCCGCCGAAGCTGCTGGAGTACAACGCCGACACCCCCACGGCGCTGGTCGAGGCGAGCATCGTCCAGTGGTACTGGCTGGAGCACACCCGGCCGGAACTGGACCAGTGGAACAGCCTGCACGAGCGCCTGGTCGGCGCGTGGGCGAAGATCGGCGCCGGCCTGCACGACCGGCGGGTGCACGTGGTCTGGTCGAACGAGGAGGAGTCGGGCGAGGACCACATGACCGCCGGCTACCTCGCCGAGACCGCCCGGCAGGCCGGGCTGGAGGTCGAGCTCCAGCCGATCCAGGACATCGGCTGGGACGGCCGGCGCTTCGTCGACGCGGCGGACCGCCCGGTCACCACCTGCTTCAAGCTCTATCCCTGGGAGTGGATGCTCGCCGAGCCGTACGGGCCGCTGGCGCTGGAGCCGGGCACCCCGACCACCTGGATCGAGCCGGCGTGGAAGCTGCTGCTGTCGAACAAGGCGCTGCTCGCCGTGCTCTGGGAGCTGTACCCGGGTCACGAGCTGCTGCTGCCGGCGTACCTCGACTCGCCGCGCGGCATGTCCGAGTACGTCGCCAAGCCGCTGCTCGGCCGGGAGGGCGCCTCGGTGCGGATCGTCACCGGCGACGGGGAGATCGCCAACCCGGGGATCTACGGCGACGAGGGCTGGTGCTACCAGGAGTTCCGCGCGCTGCCGGAGTTCGACGGCAACCGGATGGTGCTGGGCAGCTGGGTCGTCGACGGCGAGTCGGCCGGGGCGGGGGTGCGGGAGAGCGCGAGCCTCATCACCGATGGCTACGCGCGGTTCCTGCCGCACTACATCGACGCGCCACGGGGCTGAAGAGTCGTCTACCGTTGGGGGCGTGAACTTCGACGCGTACGCCCGGACCGGCGTTGACCTCGTCAACGCCCGCCTGGACGACCTCGACGACCTGCGGGCCCTCTTCCCCGAAGACAACGCGTGGATGCGTGACGAGGTGGCGGAGCGGGATCTCGCGACCTTCCGGCGGGCGCAGAAGCGCCTGCGCGACGTCTTCGAATACGGCACCTCCGGGCGGGACGCCCAGGCGGTGGCCGAGCTGAACGCCCTGCTGGAGGCGTTCCCGGTGCAGCCACGCATCTCCGGGCACGACTCCAGCGACTGGCACATGCACGTGACCAGCCGGGGTGCCTCCGTGAGCGCCGAATACCTGGCCGGCGCGGTCTGGGGCCTCTCGGTCTGGCTCTGCGAGTACGGCAGCGCCCGGTTCGGGGTCTGCGCCGACGAGCGCTGCGGCAACGTCTACCTGGACACCTCGTCCAACTGTTGCCGGCGGTTCTGCTCGGAGCGCTGCGCCACCCGCTCGCACGTGGCCGCGCACCGCGCCCGCAAGCGCGCGGCGATCGGCGAGCAGGTGACCGTCGCCGCCCGGACCACCGCGGTGGAGTCGCTCACCCCGGTGACCTGAGACCTCGCCGGCCGGCCGGGACGCCGGCCGGCGGCGGTCAGGCGTCGACCGGGGACGGGGTGCCGAGGTGCTGGCGGGCGAACTCCAGCGCCTCGCGCAGGTCGGCCTCCCGGTCGGCGCGGCTCTTCGCGCCCCGGGTGGTGACCTCCACGGCGACCGAGCCGGTGAACCCCCGCCCCGCGAGCGAGGAGAGCAGCTCGGCGCAGGGCTGCGTGCCGCGCCCGGGCACCAGGTGCTCGTCGCGCCCCTCGCCGGTGCCGTCGCCCAGGTGCACGTGCGCCAGGCCGGCGCCCATCCGGTCGGCCATCGCCATCGAGTCGGTGTGCGAGGCGGCGCAGTGCGACAGGTCGAGGGTGTAGGAGGGGTAGCCGGTCTCGGTCGGGTCCCAACCCGGGACGTACGGGACGAACTGTCGGCCGGCCATCCGCACCGGGTACATGTTCTCCACCGGGAAGCGCAGGTCCGGGAACTCGCGGGCGATCGCGTGCAGCCCGTCGGCGAAGTTGCGCGCGTAGTCCCGCTGCCAGGTGAACGGCGGGTGGACCACCACGGTGGGGGCGCCCAACGTCGCCGCCATCTCCGCGGACCGGCGCAGCCGCTCCCACGGGTCCGGGCTCCACACCCGCTGGGTGACCAGCAGGCAGGGCGCGTGCACGGAGAGCACCGGGACGCCGTAGTGCTCGGCGAGCCCGCGCAGCGCGCCGACGTCCTGGCTGACGGCGTCGGTCCAGACCATCACCTCGACGCCGTCGTAACCGAGCGCCGCGGCCAACTGGAACGCCGCCGCGGTCCGCTCAGGGAAGACCGAGGAACTGGACAGGAGCACCGGGACGCGGGAAGTCACATCATCGAGGGTAGCCGGGGTCGATCGACGCCTCATGACGAGAAGCGGCGAAGCGCCCAGATCACCCGGAACCGAGCTGGTCGAGCCGGCGCAGGATCACACCCTCGCGCAGCGCCCAGGGGCAGATGTCCAGCGCCTCGACGTCCAGCCGGCGGAGCACCGCCTCGGCGACCACCGCCCCGGCGAGCAGCTGGTGGGCCCGGCCGGCGCTGACCCCCTCCAGCTCGGCGAGCTGGGCCGGCGGGATGTGCCGGATGAACCCGAGCACCTGCCGCAGCCCGCGCCGGGTGAGCCGGCGCGGGGCCCACAGGCCCGCGCCGGTGGGAGCCGCCCCCGCCAGCCGGGCGAGGGTCCGGAACGTCTTCGAGGTGGCCACCGGCCGCTCCCAGCCCACCGCGGTCATCTGGGCGACGACGGGCTCCAGCAGCCCGTCGACGTACGCCCGCAGCTCGTCGACCGCCTCGGCCGGCGGCGGGACCGCGCTGTCCGCGTCCACCCGGAGCCGGTCGCGGGTCAGCCGGCCGGCGCCGAGCGGCAGCGACACCGCCACGTCCGGGTCCTCGTCGATGCCGGCCGCGATCTCCAGGGAGCCGCCGCCGATGTCCAGCACCAGCAGCCGCCCCGCCGACCAGCCGAACCAGCGCCGCACCGCGAGGAAGGTCAGCCGCGCCTCGTCGGCGCCCGGGAGCACCTCCAGGCGTACGCCGGTCTCGGCGCGGACCCGCGCGAGCACGTCCGGGGCGTTGGTGGCGTCCCGGACGGCGGAGGTGGCGAACGCGATCAGGTCGTCGGCGTCCAGCCCGGCGGCGGCCGCCTTGGCCATGCTGACCGCCTTGACCAGGCCGTCCGCGCCCGGCTCGGTGAGCGCGCCGTCCGGGCCGATCTGCTCGGCGAGGCGCAGCACCACCTTCTCGGAGTGCGCCGGCCAGGGGTGCGCGCCGTGGTGGGCGTCGACCACCAGCAGGTGCACCGTGTTGGAACCGACGTCGAGGACACCCAGTCGCATGCTGAAGACACTAGGGGCAACGCGATCGCGCGGCTCGGCGGACCGGGCGGGGCTCCGCGCGTACGCTGGGCCGGGTGACAGGGCAGATCGAGCTCCGTGTGCTGGTGGACGACCCGGACGACCCGCGCAGCCGCGAGGTGCCGCTGGACTTTCCCCGGGAGTGGATCGAGTTCGTCGACCCGGCGGACGAGAGCCACCTCGTCCGGGCCGACCTCACCTGGCTGCTCTCCCGCTGGACGTGCGTCTTCGGCCGGGGCTGCCACGGCATCGTCGCCGGCCGGGCCGCCGACGGCTGCTGCTCGCACGGGGCGTTCTTCACCGACTCGGACGACGAGCGGCGGGTCCGGGCCGCGGTGAAGCGGCTGAGCCCCGCGACCTGGCAGCACTTCCGTCGCGGGTTCAAGAACTGGACCGAGAACGACACCATCGACGGCAAGAACCCGGCCCGCCGCACCGCCACGCAGGAGGCGGAGGGCCCGTGCGTCTTCCTCAACGACGCCGGGTTCCCGGGCGGCGCCGGCTGCGCGCTGCACGCCCAGGCGCTGCGCGACGGGGTGCACCCGCTGGAATACAAGCCGGACGTCTGCTGGCAGTTGCCGATCCGCCGCGACCAGGAGTGGGTCAAGCGGCCGGACAACACGAAGGTGCTGGTCTCCACGCTGTCCGAGTTCGACCGGCGGGGCTGGGGCGCCGGCGGGCACGACCTGGACTGGTGGTGCACCTCCTCCACCGACGCGCACGTCGGCGCGGAGCCGATGTACGTCTCCTACGGCCCGGAGCTGACGGCGCTGATCGGCGCGCCCGCGTACGCGAAGCTGGCCGAGCTGTGCGGGGCGCGCAGCCGGCAGGGCATGGTCGCCCCGCACCCCGCCGACCCCGCCTGAGCACCGCCGCACACGGAGAGGGGCCCGCGCGCCGGCGCGGGCCCCTCGACGCGTACGCCGGTCAGGGCTCGAACTTGTAGCCCAGGCCCCGCACGGTGACGATGTAGCGCGGCGCGGACGGCTCCGGTTCGATCTTGGAGCGCAGCCGCTTGACGTGCACGTCGAGCGTCTTGGTGTCGCCGACGTAGTCGGCTCCCCAGACCCGGTCGATGAGCTGTCCCCGGGTCAGCACCCGGCCGGCGTTGCGCAGCAGCAGCTCCAGCAGCTCGAACTCCTTGAGCGGGAGCTGCACCGGGGCGCCGTCGACGGTCACCACGTGCCGCTCGATGTCCATCCGGACCGGGCCGGCGGCCAGCGTCGGCGCGCCCGTCTCGGCGACCTCGGCGCTCTGTCGGCGCAGCACCGCCCGGATCCGGGCGACCAGCTCCCGCGGCGAGTACGGCTTCGTCACGTAGTCGTCGGCGCCGATCTCCAGGCCGACCACCTTGTCGATCTCGCTGTCCCGCGCGGTGACCATGATGATCGGCACGTGCGAGCGCTGCCGGAGCTGCCGGCACACCTCCGTGCCGGACATCTCGGGCAGCATCAGGTCGAGCAGCACGATGTCGGCGCCGGTCCGGTCGAACTCGGTGAGGGCGGAGGGGCCCGTCGCGGCGACGGACACCTCGAAGCCCTCCTTGCGGAGCATGTACGACAGGGCGTCGGAGAACGACTCCTCGTCCTCGACCACCAGAACGCGGCTCAACGGGGATTTCCTTTCCATTGCTGTCAGACCTGCCGGAGCTCGGCCGGGCCGGCCTCGATCCCAGCGGACGGCAGTGTCGCCAGGATCTCGTCGGGGGGACGGGCGGGCAGCCGCAGGGTGAACGTCGACCCACCACCAAGAGTGCTCGACACCTCGACCCGCCCGCCATGGTTGCCGGCGATGTGCTTGACGATGGCCAGCCCCAGGCCGGTGCCGCCGGTCGACCGGGACCGGGCCTGGTCGGCCCGGTAGAACCGCTCGAAGATCCGGTCGACGTCGGTCGGGGCGATCCCGATGCCCTGGTCCGCGACGGCGATCTCCACGTGTTCGTCGTCGGCGCGCGCGGTGATCCGGACGGTGGTGTCCTCGCCCGAGTAGTTGATGGCGTTCTCGACCAGGTTCGACACCGCCGTGGCGAGCTGGGTGTCGCTGCCGTGGACCGTGAGCCCGCGCTCCCCCTCGACGACCACGTCGATCCGCCGGGCGGCGGCGGAGGTGCGGGTCCGGTCGACCACCTCGGCGATCACCCAGTCGACGGCGACGGGCTCCGGGGGCGGCTGCGGCTCGGCGCCCTGGAGCCGGGTCAGCTCCAGCAGTTCCTGCACCAGGCGGCCCAGCCGGGTCGACTCGTGCTGGATCCGCTCGGCGAAGCGCCGGGCGGCGACCAGGTCCTCGGAGAGGTCGGGCGCGCCGGCGCCGGCCGGCTCGGTGGCGTCCAGGAGCGCCTCGGCGAGGAGCTGGAGGGCGCCGATCGGGGTCTTCAGCTCGTGGCTGACGTTGGCCACGAAGTCCCGGCGCACCCGGGCCAGCCGGTGCGACTCGGTGACGTCCGCCGCCTCCACCGCGATGTAGCCCGCGCCGAGGCCCATCGCCCGCAGGTGCACCCCGAGCGGGTTCACCCCGGCGTTGTCGCGGCCCCGCGGCAGGTCCAGCTCGATCTCGCGCCGCACGCCGGTGCGCCGCACCTGCCCGGCGAGCGTACGGATCAGCGGGTGGGCGGCGATCGAGCCGGGGGTCGGGCCGGTGCGGAGCAGCCCCATCGCGCGGGCGGCGGGGTTGACCAGGACGGGCAGGTCCTCGGGGTCGAGCACCACCACGCCCGCCCGGAGCGAGTCGATGGTCCGGCGGCCGAGCCCGGACTGCGGATCCTCGGCTATCGGGTGCCTCCCACGCGTGAAGGGGAAGCCGGAGCGGCTCCCCGGCGAGGTGGAGCGCCCGCCCAGCGCGGGGACGAACCGGGGCAGCAGGACCCCGGCGACCAGTCCGGCCACCAGCCCCACGGCCAATGCGACCGTCACCGCCCACTCCACCCGGCGATCGTAGGGTCATTGTTAACCTGGCAACCACCACAAAAGGTGCGAATCACTCTCACTTCCGGGAAAGTTCACTCCCGCGCCGGGCGTCGTTCACCGTGGTTCACCTCGGGTCCGCCCGCCCGACCTACCGTGGGCGGCGCACTGCCCCTGGCCGCCCCGGCGGCGACCACCGACCACAGGACGTGACAATGCGCGACGAGTTCCGGGCTGACCTGCAGATCGTCAGCCAACTGCTGGTGGACATGGCGGAGGGGGTCCGGGCCGCGATGCGGCAGGCCACCCGCGCCCTGCTCACCGCGGACCGCCGGGCGGCCGAGACGGTGATCGAGCGGGACGCCGAGATCGACGACCTCTACCGGCACGTCGAGGAGCGGGTCTGCGACCTGCTCGCCCGGCAGGCGCCGGTCGCCTCCGACCTGCGCGCGATGATCACCGCGCTGCACGTCGCCGCCGACCTGGAGCGGATGGGCGACCTGGCCGACCACGTCGCCAAGACGGCGCTGCGCCGGCACCCGTCGCCGGCCGTGCCCGCGGAGCTGCGGCCGATCTTCACCGACATGGCCGCCACCGCCGACCGGATGGCCGTCAAGATCGGCTCGGTGCTCGCCAAGCCCGACGCCGATCTCGCCGCCGAACTGGACCGCGACGACGACACCATGGACGACCTGCACCGCAGCCTGTTCGGGGTGCTGCTCGGCGAGGACTGGCCGTACGGGGTGGAGACCGCCATCGACGCCACCCTGCTCGGCCGCTTCTACGAGCGCTTCGCCGACCACGCCGTCAACGCCGGCGAGCACGTGGTCTACCTGATCACCGGCGAGACCCCGCCCGCCGCGAGCTGAGGCGTGCGGAAGGGCCCTCGTCGTCGAAGCGCGACGAGGGCCCTTCCGCGCGTACGTCAGCGGCCCTGGTTGGCGACCGCGGCGGCGGCGGCCTTGGCCGCGGCCGGGTCGAGGTAGGTCCCGCCCAGCGTGAGCGGGCGCAGCTGCGGGTCGAGGTCGTAGCGCAGCGGGATCCCGGTCGGGATGTTGAGCTTGGCGATCGCGGAGTCGGAGATCTGGTCCAGGTGCTTGACCAGCGCGCGCAGCGAGTTGCCGTGCGCGGCCACCAGCACCGTCCGGCCGGCCAGGATGTCCGGCACGATCGAGTCGTACCAGTAGGGGAGCATCCGCTCGACGACGTCCTTGAGGCACTCGGTGCGCGGCATCAGCTCGCTCGGCAGCAGCGCGTAACGCGGGTCGCCCACCTGCGAGAACTCGTCGTCGTCCGCGATCGGGGGCGGCGGGGTGTCGTACGAGCGGCGCCAGAGCATGAACTGCTCCTCGCCGTACTCCTCCAGGGTCTGCTTCTTGTTCTTGCCCTGCAGCGCGCCGTAGTGCCGCTCGTTGAGCCGCCACGACCGCCGCACGGCGATCCAGTGCCGGTCGGCCGCGCTGAGCGCCAGCTCCGCGGTGCGGATCGCCCGGCGCAGCACGCTGGTGTGCACCACGTCCGGCAGCAGGCCGTGTTCGCGCAGCAGCTCGCCGCCGCGGCGCGCCTCGTTCTCCCCCTTCTCGGTCAGGTCGACGTCGACCCAGCCGGTGAAGAGGTTCTTGGCGTTCCAGTCGCTCTCGCCGTGCCGCAGCAGGACCAGCGTCCCGACGGTGGGCCCCTCGCTCGCAGTCATGCCGATCATCCTGCCGCACGCCGTCCGGGAACACGCGGGCAGTGGTCGTGACGACCACCACGTGGAAAAGCCGATGACCGGAAAACCGGCCCGGCACTAGGTTGTAAGGCGCAAGAATCAGGACGGTCATTACGCGAACGGGGGCGCCGAAGGTGCGGACGATGCGGGGTTGGTTCCGGGACACGACCGGTGGCCTGCCGGTCACCTTCTGGTACCTCTGGGCCGGGACCCTGATCAACCGCCTCGGCTCGTTCGTCCTGGTCTTCCTCGCCATCTACCTGACCCAGGAGCGCGACTTCTCCGCGTCGCAGGCCGGCCTGGTGATCGGGCTGTGGGGCGTCGGCGGCGCGGTCGGCACCACCGTCGGCGGCACGCTGGCCGACCGCTGGGGCCGCCGGCCGACCCTGCTCACCGCGCACCTCGGCGCGGCCGCCATGATGCTCGCCCTCGGCTTCGCCCAGCAACTCTGGGCGGTCGCGCTCGGGGCGCTGCTGCTCGGCACGTTCGCCGAGGCGGCCCGCCCCGCGTTCGGGGCGATGATGATCGACGTGGTGCCGGAGAAGGACCGGCTGCGTGCCTTCTCGCTGAACTACTGGGCGATCAACCTCGGCTTCGCCTGCGCGGCGATCCTCGCCGGTCTCGCGGCCGAGGCCGGCTACCTGCTGCTCTTCGTGGTCGACGCGACCACCACCGTGATCACGGCGCTGATCATCTTCACCAAGGTCGGCGAGACCCGGCGGCCCCCCGCCGTCGGCGCCCACCACAAGGGTCCCGGCGCTCCCGCCGGCGCGTTGCGCACCATCCTGACCGACCGCGTCTACCTGGGCTTCGTGACGCTCAACCTGTTCGGCGCGCTGGTCTTCCTCCAGCACATCTCGATGCTGCCGATCGCGATGGGCGACTCCGGCCTCAGCCCCGCCACGTACGGCTCGGTGATCGCGCTCAACGGGGTGCTGATCGTGGTCGGCCAGCTCTTCGTACCCCGGCTGATCAAGGGCCGGAGCCGGTCGCACGTGCTCGCCCTGGCCTCGGTGGTGATGGGCGTCGGGTTCGGCCTCACCGCGTTCGCCGACGTCGCCTGGTTCTACGGCCTGACCGTGCTGATCTGGACCGTCGGCGAGATGCTCAACTCGCCCTCCAACTCCACTTTGATCGCCGAGCTCTCCCCCGCCGAGCTGCGCGGCCGCTACCAGGGCGTCTTCTCGCTCTCCTGGCAGGTGGCCGGCGCCGTCGCGCCGGTCCTCGGCGGCCTGGTCCGGGAGCGGGCCGGCAACACCGAACTCTGGCTCGGCTGCGCCGTGATCGGCGCGCTGATGGCGGTCGCCCACCTGGTCTCCGGCCCGGCCCGGGAGCGGCGCGCCGTCGCCCTGCGCGGGGCCACCGGGGTCGTCGTGCCGGTGGTGGCCGTCCAGCCGCCCGCGCCGGAGGCGGCCGAGGCGGCGGCCACGGGCCCCGCCGAGCCGGTGGTGCCCGCGCGGGACGCCGCCCGACCCGCGGACCCGCGACGCGAGGCGGAGTCGACCGGCGCCCGGTGACCAGAAATACCCTGGCGCTCCGGACCCGGGCTTCCTACGGTCGAGGCTGAATCGAGAAACCTTCTGGAGGACGGGTGCGGGCCCTGCGCCGCTGGCTGGACGACACCGCGGGCGGGCTTCCCGCCACCTTCTGGTATCTCTGGGCCGGCCTGCTGATCAACCGGGCCGGCGCCTTCGCCATGCTCTTCCTGTCGCTCTACCTGACCGACGCACGCGGCGCCAGCGAGGCGCTGGCCGGCACGGTGGTCGGGGCGTACGGGCTGGGCGGGGCGGGCGGCGTGCTGCTCGGCGGGGTGCTGGCCGACCGGTGGGGACGCCGGGCCACCCTGCTCGCCGCCCACCTCGCCACCGCCGGGCTGATGGTGGCGCTGGCCTTCAGCCGGCACCTCGTCGTGATCGCCGTGCTCGCCGCCCTGGTCGGGGTGGTGCACTCGATGCCCAGCCCCGCCTTCGTCGCGGCGATCGTCGACGTGGTGCCCGAGCAGCGCCGTTCGCGCGCGTTCAACCTCCAGTTCTGGGCGTTCAACCTGGGCATGGCGGTGGCCTCGCTGCTGGCGGGTCTGCTCGCCGAGGCGAGCTTCGTCGCGCTCTTCCTGGTCGACGCCGCCGCCACCCTGGTCGCGGCCGCGGTGATCGGCTGGAAGGTCCCCGAGACGCTCCCCCGGCTCCGGACCGCCCGGGCCGACGGGGCGGTGGGGCGCCCGCCGGCATCGGCGGAGTCCGACGGGCGGGCGGCACGGCAGCGGCGGGCGCCGCGCCCGCCCGGGCTGCACACGGCCCTGACCGACCGCACCTTCCTCGTCTTCGTGGGCCTGACCTTCGTGCTGGCCGTGCTGACCATGCAGACCTCGACGATCATGCCCCTGGCCATGCGCGCGGACGGGCTGCGCCCGTCGGCGTACGGCGCGGTGGTGGCGCTCGGCGGGGTGCTGATCGTGGTGGGGCAGCTCTTCGTGCCGCGGCTGATCGAGCGGCACCGCAAGCACCACGTCCTGGCCGTCTCGACCGCCGTGCTGGCGGTCGGTTTCGCCGCCCTCGCCGTCGCCGACGACCTGGCGGTCTACCTGGGCGCGGCGGTGGTCTGGACGATCGGCCAGATGCTCGCCGCCCCGCCGAACGCGCAGATCAACGCCGACCTCGCACCACCCGAGCTGCGCGCCCGCTACCAGTCCGTGTTCTACCTGGCGTTCCCGGCGGCGTCGTTCGTGGCGCCCACGCTGGGCGGGGTGAGCCTGCAGTACCTCGGCAACGGACACTGGCTCATCGTCGGCGGGCTGGGGCTGCTGGCCGCCGTGTGCCACCTGGTGACCGGCCCGTCCCGCGACCGGCGCGTGGCCGCCCTCCGCCGGCGGCAGACCCCGTCCCCGATCCCCGCCCGCGCGGCGCGTTGACGTCGAGGTCGGCGGCAGTCGGAGACGGCGTTCGCCGCCGACCGCGTGGTCCGACCGCGGGCGCTCGGGGAGGAAGCAGAACGCCCATCGCGACCGGTGGTCGTGATGGGCGTTCGCACGGTATGACCGGCGGCGGCGGGCGATACCCACCCCCGTAGGCGTCGCCCGCTCGCGCCGCCGGTCCAAACAGGTGGCCACCGTCCCCCAACGGTGTTGTTCCACCCGTCCCCTGCGCCTCGCTCGGTGCACGGATCTGATCGATCCGCCGCTCCCCCGAACGTTTCCAAGCGTGGCGCGGTGCAATAAAGTTAGTTCGCCCGGATTAACGATTCAAGCCGGATCGGCTGTCTCGCCGGTCACAGCGCCCGGTGTCCCACCCGGATGCCGCTGCGTCGGGCCTCCCCGTCGTGGCCAACAGCGGATACCCGTCGACCATTCCCCCAAACACGTCAGGCGTCCTCACGATCGGGGGACTCCGTACGGAAGAAGTTGCTGGGCCGGCCGTCGCGGAGCTGCTCCTGGTAGATCAGGTTCAGCTTGCGCTCGTCGAACGTGCGGAACCACTCGTCCCAGGTGATCTCGCGTATCCGGCTGCTCTCCCGGTAGCCCGGCATGTTGAACGTGAGCACGCCGGCCCGGCCCTCCCGCTCGGTGCCCGCGATCGTCGCCGGCTTGGCGCCGCGCTCCCGGGCCCAGCGCCGGATCACGTCGTGGTTGGTGGTGACCAGGCTGCGCCCCGGGCGCTCGGGCCGGTCGGCGGTGGAGGTGATCGCCTGGGAGGAACGCACCGACCGCGAGGTGGTGCGTCCGGTGCGGACCGGGGTCGCCTTCGTCGCCGTACCGCCGCGGGTCGAGCCGGCCCGCGTCGACGCCGGCGCGGACTTCCTCGCCGCCGTGGTCTTCCGGGCCGCCGGCGCCGCCTTCTTGGCGGGCGCGGCCTTCTTCGCGGGCGCCGCCTTCCTGGCCGGGGCTGCCTTCGCCGCGGCCTTCTTCGCCGGGGCCTTCTTCGCGGGGGCGGTCTTGTTCGCGGCCTTCGCCCGGCTCGGGGCCGCCTTGCCCGCGGCCCGGCCGGCGGCCGCCTTCTTCGTGGCGGCGGCCCGGCCGGCCGACGCCTTCGTCCCCGCCGCCCGGCCGGCGGGACCGGTGCTGCGACGGGCGGCGCCGCCCGCGGGTCGCTCCGCCCGCAGGGTCCGCACCAGCGTCTTCACCAGTTCCGGCTTGCGCAGCGCGGAGATCCCGGAGACCCCGCGCCGGCGGAGCTGCCCCCGGATCTCGTCCACCTTCATCCGCGAGATGTCGGACTCCGAGATCCCCGGCGTGTTCGGGGTCTGGTTGCCCGCCTGCCGTGTGGTCCTGGTCGCAGTCCCGCCGCGACCTGAGCTGTTCCGCTGAGCCATGGGACGCTCACGCTCCTCGACAGTTGGTCCTCGGCGCGCGGCGGGTCCCAGTGCCGCACCGCGCGGTGCGGCATACCCGTCAGGACCGGTCCGAACCTCCGCCGGGGACACCCGCGTCGGCGCCGCCGCCCGCGGCGCCCGCTCCGGCCTCGGGTGCGGACCCCGCCGCGACGGCGGGCGCGGCTGGCGCCCCGGCGACGGGGCCGGCCGGGGACGGCTCGAAGAGGTGCGCGAAGGCCGCGAGGTTCGCGGTGGATTCGCCCCGCTTGACCCGCCACTCCCACTCCCGGCGGATCGAGCTGCCGAAGCCGATCTCGAGCATCGTGTCGAAGGACTCGTCGGAGTACGTCAGCACCGCGCCGAGGAGCCGGTCCAGCTCGTCGGCGTCGACCCCCGCCGGGTTGACCCGGCCGGTCAGGTAGACGTCGCCGACCGCGTCGATGGAGAACGACACCCCGTACATCCGGGCGTTGCGCTGCAACAGCCAGGCCCACAGCTCCTCGCGCCGCTCGTCCGGCTGGCGCATCACGAACGCCTCGATCCGCAGCGCGTGCTCACCGACGATCAGGTTGCAGACCGTCTTCAGCTTGTGGGTGCCCGGCAGCGTGACCGCGTACGAGCCCGGGCCGGTCGACTCCCAGGCCAGCTCCCGCTCGTCGCAGACCGCCTCGATCAGGGCCCCAAGATCACTCTTCGCGCTCATCGGACCCACTCTACGGCCGGCCCCGCCCCGCCACCGGGTGGCGGCTGGACCCTCCCCCCGCCGGGTGCGCCGGCGTCGGCCCGGCCGGCGACCGGTGGCGGCGGAGCGGCCGGTGACGGCGGGGCGGCCGGTGACGGCGGGGCGGCCGGTGACGGCGGGGCGGCCGGGTCGGTCACCAGGAGCAGGACATCGCCGGGCCGCCGGCCAGCTCGGAGGCGAGCCGGGCCCGGTGGTCGGCGATCGCCTCGCCGTAGACGGCGAGCAGCCCCGAGGCCGTCCGGTGCCAGGAGAAGCCGCGGGCATGCCGGGCCGCGCCCCGGGACAGCTCGGCGCGGCGGAGCCGGTCCGGCAGCAGGCGGCCGAGCGTACGGGCCCAGTCGACCGCGTCGTGGCCGTCGATCAACACGCCGCTGACCTGGTCGCGGACCGCGGTCACCAGGCCGCCGACGGCGGCGGCCACCACCGGCGTGCCGCAGGCCTGGGCCTCCAGCGCCACCAGGCCGAAGGACTCGTTGTACGACGGCACCGCGACCAGATCCGCCGCCCGGTACAGGGCGGGCAGGTCGTCACCCGTCTGCGGCGGCAGGAACCGCACCCGGTCGGCGACGCCGAGCGAGGCGGCCAGCTCGATCAGGGCCGTCGGCCGGTCGAGGCCGCTCCCGCTGGGGCCCCCGCAGATCACCACGGTGACCTCCTCGGCGAGCGCCGGATCGCGTTCGCGGAGCGCGGCCACCGCGCGGACGAGCACGTCGGGCGCCTTCAGCGGCTGGATCCGGCCGACGAAGGCCACCACGTACCCGGAGGCGGGCAACCCGAGCCGGCGACGGGCGGCGTACCTGCGGCTCTCCGGGGCGGGCCGGAACCGGTCCAGGTCCACGCCGGGCTCGACCACGGTCACCTGGGCCGGGTCCGCGTCGTACCGGTCGATCAGGTCCCGGGCCTCCACCGCCGTGTTCGCGACGAGCCGGTCGGCCTCGGCGACCACCTGCTCCTCGCCGATGACGCGGGCCTTGGGCTCCGGCCGGTCCCCGTCGGCGAGCTGGGCGTTCTTGACCTTCGCCAGGGTGTGCGCGGTGTGCACCAGCGGCACGCCCCAGCGCTCCTTGGCCAGCCAGCCGACCTGCCCGGAGAGCCAGTAGTGGGAGTGGATCAGGTCGTAGTGGCCCGGCGGGCGGGACGCCTCGGCGCGCAGCACGCCCGCGGTGAAGGCGCAGAGCTGCCCCGGCAGCTCCTCCTTGGTGAGCCCTTCGAGCGGGCCGGCGGTGACGTGCCGGACGTGCACGCCGGGCGCCGTCTCGACGACCGGGGGTAGGTCGCCGGAGGTCGCCCGGGTGAAGATCTCCACCTCGACGTCCGCCTCGGCCAGCCGCCGCGCGACCTCCAGGATGTAGACGTTCATGCCGCCCGCGTCGCCGGTGCCCGGCTGGTGCAGGGGCGAGGTGTGCACCGAGAGCGTGGCGATCCGCCGGGGGCGGGGCCACGGACGCGCACCGCGCTGACGACCGACACCGGTGTGCATTTCCGCCACGTCCGCTCCCTCTGTCACGGTTTATGCCGTCCCGCACGCCCGGCGCTTTTCGGACAACGTCCTCGCCGGATGTCATCTTCCCGATCCGACTCCGGTGATGCGCGGGGACGACCCCCGGGCGTGACGGACCTCATCACCGCGCCGGCGTCGCCCAGCCCGGCCGCCGGGGTGAGAATGGCCGGATGACCTCTGTCGCCGTCGTCACCGGAGCGTCCAGCGGGATCGGCGCGGCCACCGCCCGCCGGCTCGCCGCCGAGGGTTTCCACGTGCTCGCCGCCGCGCGGCGCACCGACCGGTTGTCCGCCCTGGTCGCGGAGATCGAGGCGGCGGGAGGCACGGCCACCGCCGTGGCCTGCGACGTCACCTCCGACGAGTCGGTGGCCGGGCTCGCCGAGGCCGCCGCCCGGGCCCCGGGGCCCGTCACCCTGCTGGTCAACAACGCCGGCGGCGCGCGCGGGCTGGATCCGGTCGAGTCCGGGTCGGTCGGCGACTGGCAGTGGATGTACGACGTGAACGTGCTCGGCACGCTGCGCGTCACCCAGGCGCTGCTGCCCGCGCTGGAGGCGTCCGGTGCGGGCACCATCGTGATCGTCTCCTCCACCGCCGGCTTCACCGTGTACGAGGGCGGGGGCGGCTACACCGCCGCCAAGCACGCGCAGACGGCCGTCGCCGGCACGCTGCGCCTGGAGCTCTGCGGCCGTCCGGTGCGGGTCATCGAGATCGACCCCGGCATGGTGAAGACCGACGAGTTCGGGCTGGTGCGCTTCGGTGGGGACGCCGAGAAGGCGGCGGCGGTCTACGCCGGGGTCGCCGAGCCGCTCGTCGCCGAGGACGTGGCCGACTGCGTCGCCTGGTGCGCGACGCGCCCGCAGCACGTCAACGTCGACCGCCTGGTGGTGCGCCCGCTCGCGCAGGCCGCCCAGCACAAGGTGCACCGGGTCGGCTGAGCCGGCCGGGGCGGCACGGACGATGGCGGGCACGGGGCGGCACCGGCCGCTCGGCGTGGTGACCCGGGGCACGACCAACCCCAACCGGCTCCGCCGGGTGGACAACTGGATCGTCGAGACCTGCGGCGGGGCGCTGCGCGAGGCCGCCGACCCGCTGGTGGTCGACCTCGGCTACGGCGCCACCCCGGTGACCGCCGTCGAGCTGCGTGCCCGGCTGGCCGCCGGGGTCCGCGCCGACGTGCGGGTGGTCGGGCTGGAGATCGATCCGGTACGCGTGGCCGCCGCGCAGCCGTCCGCCGACCCGCCCCGGCTCACCTTCGCCCGCGGCGGGTTCGAGCTGGCCGGGCTCCGGCCCGCCCTGGTCCGCGCGTTCAACGTCCTGCGCCAGTACGACGAGCGCGAGGTGGCCGAGGCGTGGCGGACCATGACCGCCGCGCTGGCCCCGGGCGGCCTGCTGGTGGAGGGCACCTGCGACGAGCTGGGCCGGCTCGGCGGCTGGGTGCTGCTCGACGCGGCCGGCCCCCGGACGCTCACCCTGGCCGCGAAGCTCACCACCCTGGGCACCCCGGCGGAGCTGGCCGAACGCCTGCCCAAGGCGCTGATCCACCGCAACGTGCCGGGCGAGCGGATCCACGAGCTGATCGGGGCGCTCGACGACGCGTGGCACGCCGCCGCCGGCTACGCCCCGTTCGGCCCCCGCCAACGCTGGCTGCGCGCGGTCTCCGCCGTACGCGAGGCGGGCTGGCCGGTCCTCGACGGCCCCCGCCGCTGGCGCCACGGCGAACTCACCCTCCCCTGGCCCGCCGTCGCCCCCACCTGACCCCCTCCCCTCCCCCGCGTGCCCCACCTCTCCGCGATCTTGCACTTGTTGCCCCGGCGAAACGGGCGAACAGTGCGATTCGAGGGCTGAAAG